>JBDTAT010000747.1:0-8917 GCA_039924505.1 Bryobacteraceae bacterium | reverse complement strand
AGGCGAGGACAAAGGAAACGTCTTCGCGCCGCCACTGGGAATCGATACCATGGATATACACTCCGCCGTTCGCGGAGTTAGCGAAACCATTCCGGGTGCGATCACATCGACATGACAGTGGGCATTGCCACCAGGCGTGACGAGAGCGGAATTCGTCACAAGTGGTACACCATTGTTAACATTCCACACTTCGACGGAACTGTTTCCAAGGCGGATTAAATAGGAATCGCCAGCAAAATGCATCCTGGACGTAGTTCCCGTCTGGTCAGTGAGGCCAAGCAGACCAATCTTCCCCGACGCCTGGTCTAATTGAAGAAGACAGTTTTTCCTGGGGATGCCTTCGTAATTCGTCTGGAACGCGTGGATGAGCAGCGCATTTCCACTGTCGCTGGTTCCAAGACCTGAATATACACCGCTCGGGAGCGGATAACTCCAGAGTCGTGTTCCTCCGATATCGACACAACTCACCGCCCAACGTCTTGACTTGTTGTCTCCGTGCAAGGAAAGTATTGAATCTTGAACCAGCAAAGTATCCTGAATCAGATCCACGCCTGTGCTCGAAATAGCGTCGAAGAGTCGAGTCTTTCTGAGCACTTTATGCGCCGCCGGACTGTTTTGGCTAAACGACGTTTGGGGGACGAATAGCAAGGAAGTCGCCTGAAGCAGCTTTCTTCGATTCATGACTCTACCTCCGCTGAAAATCCTACGGCTGTGTCGGCATTAAGTCAATAGCCATTTCGGTCAGGTCGGTCAGGTTGTAAAATGACTTGACAGGTGGCTCCATGCAGCAGTTGCAGCAATCGGTGACCGCTGGCATGGCCCAATACGATCACGTCCATTTCACCGGCCCCACTCATCCCACGCTGCGAACCGGTAACACCCTGGCCGGGTGACAACCGGCCTCCTCCACAACCCCTCCGGAACTCTCGCTCGCCGTCCCATCGAACGGTCTAGTCGATCAAAACCGCGAGGAGTAAGCGATTTGCCTCATTTTTTTGTTGACAAATTGAAATATTGGATTTACCATTCTGTTTCGCTATTTACTTCTGGGAGCTAACAACTTGTCTTCCGTGTATGTAGGCTCACGCATGACGTTCCAAATTGGCGAGAAGGTGGTTTATCCCAATCACGGCGTCGCCACCATTGAAAACATCAGTTCCCGCTCGTTCGGTGCGGAGCTTCAGCGGTTTTACCTGCTCCGGCTGACCTATAACAGTCTCACGGTAATGGTTCCGTTTTCGCACGTCGAGGAACTGCGCCTCCGGAAGGTCACCAAGAACGGCGAAATCGAGCGTGTTCTCTCTTTTCTATCCGTCGGCCGCTGCCACTGCAGCACCGACTGGAAGGATCGCTTCAAAGAGAACTCCGAGCGGATGAGCGGTGGAGTATTGCTCGACATCGCCGAAGTCCTGAAGAGCCTGCTGATTCTTCAGGGCGAGAAGCCGCTCTCTTTCCGCGAGAAGAAGATGCTCGACCGCGCTCGCCACATGCTGATTACGGAGCTGTCGATTTCCCGCGGCCTCCCGGAACCGGACGCCGGCGCCATGCTCGACCGCGCCCTGGCAAAAGCCTCGCTGCACCTGCCGACAGCGCTCTAACCGCCTGAACAAGCGGTTTCTTCCACATGTCAGTCGCGCGGTCCGCACCGCGCAAATTTTCAAGTCCGCATCACTGCGGCGCTCGAACCCCGCTTGCTCAGAAGGTGTGAAAAAATCCCGAAAACCGGAGACGTGACCACGGGGAGGGATACAAAACCATTGGACGACCTGTCACAACGCATTATAGCGCCTCTGAGCGGGCCTCTGGTGGCCGAAATCCGTGGAAAACGTGCGCATTTGATTTTTTCACACCTTCTCACGCGCGCGGCTCAGAAAGCCCTTCCGGGCCGTGACCGTCAGGGAGCGGTTGCCGAAAGCTTTTAACCGCCCCCTGTTTGGTTCCGGTTACGCCGGGTAAGGGAGCGGTTGGACACGTTATTTTGCGACAAACCCTCCAGGATCGGAGATCGTTTGCGGGTGCGCGGAATGCCCGGTCGGGAAAAAGAAAACAATGGCTAACGCCACCACGATGGCCAAGCTAAGCGTGATGCTCCAGAACGCCAGCGCGAATGCCACCAGATAAGAAAAACTCCCTGCGCGGTACTTCATTGAGAGGCGCCGGATAAACACCGGATCCAAGTTCTTGTCGAGCAACCGGCGCCCCTGCGCGGCGTAGAGCCACACCGCACCGAACAACAGAGCGCACGCGAGAAATGTTCCAACATAAATAAGCACCGCGGTCCGTTGCTCGTTTGGGTTCCGGATGAAGGAGGCCATCAGCGAGGTGGAAAAGGGCAGGAACGAGATGCACATCAGGAACAATACGTTAATCATGCCGAGGAGATGGTTCGAGCGTTCGATGTAGTGGAACATATAGTGATGATTCGCCCAGAAGATGCCCACGGTTATGAAACTCACCACGTACGCCGCGAAGGACGGCCACTGCGAAAGCAACATCCGCCCAAGCTGGCCGGCCGCGACTTGCTCCGGGAGTTTGATATTAAAAACCAGAAGCGTAACCGCGACCGCAAAAACGCCGTCGCTGAACGCTTCAATCCGTCCCGTATCCGGATACGCTTCTTCGGTGTTGTGGCTTCGGCTATTCGTGAGTGCCAAGTCTTCATCACCTTTCGCGTCTAACGCGAAATAACCATGCCATCTCGTCCGATCCGAATCCGAGCCCCTCTGAACCTAACCTTGTGGCGTTTCGTGCCCCAGGCGTTGCCCGTGCCTGCCCCCGTGTTGCCGGAGCCGGTTATTCCGATTTTCGTCGCGCCTCCTACCGCCGCAGCAGGCCAAACGCAAACTCGCGCCCCATACCCCGTGCGTAGGCGAGGTGAATCCAGAGCATCGCATAAGGTTCAAGGAGGCGCGCGATGACGAGCTTCCCCGCGTCGATGGCCTCAAAGCCGATGTCCGTGGCCAGCTGTAGGACGGTTGGCTTGTGCGCGTCATCGTCTCCGCAAATAAAGATAACGGCCCGCGCGGCGCCGAAGCCCGGATTCCCCATAATGTTGAAGCCGGTTTGATTGAAGGCTTTGTAAACCTTCGCGCCCTTGGCCCATTCCGCCACTTGTTCCGCGCCCGAAGTAGTGTAGCCGAGCGCCAGCCCGCTGAAGTCCTCCTTGAGCGGGTTGGTGCAATCCACCACCACCTTGCCCGCGAGATTCCCGCATGCATCGATGGCTTCCTGTGTGGCCGGCCACGGTGTCGCCACCACGATGACGTCACTGGCAGCAGCAGCTTCGGCGACCGTGCCGGCGCGGCCTTTCGACCCGATGGATTTCAGAAGTTCTTGCGTCTTGGAATCGTTGGCACGAGGGACGCCAAAGAATACATCGTGGCCCTTGCGCGCCCACGCTCTACCTAAAGTTCCACCGACGTTACCAGCTCCTAGAACGCTGATTTTCATGAATGCCTCCGTGCTTGAAGTAATGGTACGATATACCAGAGCTTTGAGCAAGTACGAAGAAAAAAATATGGTACTGACATTTTGGTAAGTGTGGCTGCAAAAAAACCAGATCCGGTTCCTCGATACCATTGCCCAGTCGAAGCCACTCTGGATGTAATCGGCGGCAAATGGAAGGCGCTCATACTGTTCTGGCTGCGGGACGAGCTCTGCCGGTTCGGAGAATTGCGGCGCAAAATCCCGGACATCAGTGAACGCATGCTGACCCAGCAGCTTCGCGAGTTGGAAAGCGACGGCATCGTCCGCCGCAAGGTTTATCCTGTCGTGCCGCCTCGGGTGGAATACTCGCTTACGCTTTATGGGCGTACACTGCGGCCGATCACCGATCTGATGTGCAAGTGGGGTAAGGTACACCTGCGGCGGCGTTGAATTGTATGCGGCGCGGACGCGACGGACACGCGCGCCAGGAAATTGTCATCCCGGAACAAGAATCGGACATCTGCCAACGAAATCATCGCGATTTCCAGGCTTCTACGTTGGCCCGCCGATTGCTTAACTTTCCGCGGAGACTGACGAGTGGCCACATCCCAAGCAATTCTCACCCAATTACCCGAGACCAATCCATCCGCGATCGACGGCTATCGCCCCACCCGGCGGCTGGATCGTTGGATGCTCCTGGGAATTCTCATCGCCGTAGGCGCCACGGTGGCCGGCATCGCCTCCACCGGTGTCGGCCTGGCGTATTTCCTGCAACCGGCCGGCGCATTAATCGTTCTCGGCGGCACGTTGGGCGTGCTCTTTATCACCACGCCGCGAAGAGCGCTTATCGACACCGCCGGCCGCATTACCGGGGTCTTCTGGGACCCGAGCGTCAGCCGCGAACATCTCATTGATGAGATTGTCGCCTACGCCAAGGCGTCCCGCCGGGGTGGCCTGCTTTCGATTGAGCCAGCCATCACGCAAGCCTCCAGCCCCTGGCTCCAGATCGCGCTCCGTCTGGCCGTGGATGTGAAGAACCGCACGGAGCTGCAACTGGCGCTCGAAACCGAATTGCGGTTGCGGGAGCGGCAGGGCGAAACCGACGCCCGGACTCTCGAAATAGCGGGGGGATTCGCGCCCACCATCGGAATTATCGGAACCGTCGTCGGCTTGATCGACGTGTTGCGCCAGTTCTCCAATCTGCAAACGGTCGGCAGCGGAATCGGCACCGCCTTCGTCTCCACCATCTACGGCCTGGGACTGGCCAACCTGGTGTTGCTGCCCATGGCCCACCGGATTCGCGCCCGGGTCGCGGAAGCATTCGAAATTCAGGAATTGATCGTCGAAGGCGTGTTGTGCCTCTTCGATGGCACGCATCCGGCACTGGTTCGCGAGCGTCTGCAGTCCTTTCTGCGCGAACCGCCCGCCTCCGATCCATTGCCCTTCCCGGCCCGTGGAGCCTCCGCATGAACGCCGCATCGGGCGCCAGCCGAATCCGTTCACGATACATGGCGCCTCCGGGCGCCAATCGCGACCGTTGGATGGTCAGCTACATGGACATAGTTACCATTCTGCTGATCCTCTTTGTAGCCATTGCGGCGCAGAGCTTGCAGCATCCGGCCTTGCAGCATCCAGTGAAGCTTTCCATCGCCGCACCCGTTCCACCTCCCGTGGCGAAACCAGCCGTTCCCCCGCCTGTCATTCCCGCGTCCGGCGCCGCGCCCGCGCGGCCACGCTTGCTCGAAGCGCAACAGAAACTGAAGCTGCAAGGGCTGGACTCTAAACTGGAGCCGCGCGGACTGGTCATCAGCCTGTCGCAAGCCATCTTGTTCGACTCCGGCCAGGATCGCGTCAGCCCGCAAGCGCAGCCGGTCGTCCGCCACATTGCCGATGTCCTCCGTGACCTTCCCAACAATGTCCGGCTCATCGGCCACTCCGACGACATCCCCATTCATAACGGCCGCTTTCAAAACAACTGGGAACTCTCCGCGGCGCGCGGCTTGCGCCTTCTAGAAGTGCTGAGCCGCGACTACCGCATTCCCGAATCGCGCCTCTCTGTGGCCAGCGACGGAGCCTACAACCCGCTTGAGCCTAACGATAGTCCAGACGGCCGCGCGGGCAATCGCCGCGTCGAGATTGTAATTCTCGACCAAACCGGCGAATAGCCGCCGGGCTCGCCGCCCGCCGCCATGTGCGCTACAATTCCGGCATGGCCCATCGGAACGCCCAGATGTTTACGGTCGCTTGCCCATGTTGCCAGGCGGAATTGCAAATCGATCCCGAGACGCGCGCCGTCATCAGTCACAAGGAACACAAAAAGCCTCTCGCCATCGGCGATTTCGACACTGCGGTGTCCCGGCTCAAAGGCGAAGCCGCGCGCCGCGAAGAGGCGTTTCAGAAATCCGTAGCGCAGCAAAAAGATCATCGGAAGGTGCTCGACAAAAAATTCGACGAGCTTCTGCGGCAGGCGAAGGAAACCCCCGACGAGCCCCCGCCAAAACGCGACATCGACTTCGATTAGGCCCCAGATCCGCCTTTACCTGCATCTTCGGCCCCTTCGAGCCGCTCTAATACTGAAATGGGCAATCCCTTTCAAATCCTGTCCAAGCCCGGCGCCACTGTCAAAGATCCGGTGTGCGGCATGGACGTCGAACCGGCGCGCGCGGCCGGAGCCTGGGAGCACGAAGGCAAAACCTATTCTTTCTGCGGCCTCAACTGTCTCGTGAAATTCCGCGCCGCACCCGCGCGCTACCTGAACCCGTCTGTCATAGCCGCACCCGCGGCGCAGGCCGTGGAATATACCTGCCCCATGCACCCGGAAGTGCGTTCGCCCGCGCCCGGAGCATGTCCATTTTGCGGTATGGCGCTAGAACCGCGCACGTTCGCGCCCGGCGCCGCCAATCAGCCGAATCCCGAACTAACGGCGATGCGCCGGCGTTTTTGGATCTGCCTCGCCCTCACCGTACCCGTCTTTCTGCTCGCGATGGCCGCGATGGTTCCCCCCTGGATGTCCATCGAACACTGGTCCCGTTGGCCCGAACTCGCGCTCGCAACCCCCGTCGTCCTCTGGGGCGGATGGCCGTTCTTCGAGCGCGCGTGGGCGTCACTCGTCCATCGCAGCCCCAACATGTTTACGTTGATCGGCATCGGCACGGCGGCGGCCTACCTTTACAGCCTCGCCATCGTCGCCGCACCCGGCCATCCGCCCGTCTATTTCGAAGCCGCGGCAGTCATCACCACCCTCGTTCTGCTTGGCCAGGTGCTGGAGTTGCGCGCCCGCGATCAAACCGCCAGTGCCATCCGCGCCCTTCTTGAACTGGCGCCAAAAAAAGCGCGTCTCATCTGGAACGGCCGCGAAGCCGATGTCGGCGTCGAGTACGTGCAGCCCGGCGACCACTTGCGCGTGCGGCCCGGCGAAAAAGTTCCGGTCGACGGCGCCGTCCTTGAAGGCTCCAGCGCGATTGACGAGTCGATGGTCACCGGCGAATCCATCCCCGTCGAAAAAAACTCCGGCGACCGCGTCAGCGGAGGGACCGTCAATGGCGCGGGTGGCTTCGTCATGCGCGCCGAGCATGTGGGCGCCGACACCTTACTCGCCCGCATCGTCCACCTGGTTGGCGAAGCGCAGCGCAGCCGCGCGCCCATCCAACGCCTCGCCGACGTCGTGGCTTCGTACTTCGTTCCAGCCGTCGTTCTAGCCGCCGCCGTGACGTTCGCCGTCTGGTTCTTCGCAGGCCCCGAACCGCGGCTGGCGCACGCGCTGGTAAACGCCGTCGCCGTCCTGATCATCGCCTGCCCTTGCGCCTTGGGCCTCGCCACGCCCATGTCCATCATGGTGGCGGCTGGCCGCGGCGCGCTCGAAGGCGTGCTGGTCCGCAACGCCGAAGCGCTGGAGCGGCTCGAAAAGGTGGACACGCTTCTAATCGACAAGACCGGCACGCTCACCGAAGGTAAGCCCCGCGTCTTCTCGGTTTACAATCGCTCCGCATCCGGCGACGAGCTCCTCCGTCTCGCCGCCAGCCTGGAGCAAGCCAGCGAGCATCCACTCGCCGCCGCCGTTACCGCCGCGGCCCACGAAAAAAATCTGGCCCTCGCCAGCGTCGAAGACTTCCGCGCGTTCCCTGGCCGCGGCATCGCCGGGCGCATCGACGGCCGCACCGTGGCGCTCGGCAACTCCGCCCTGTTCGCGGAATTGAAAATTGAGCCGGGCGATCTGGCCGCCCGCGCCGAACCTCTGCGCGCCGCCGGCCAAACGGTGTTGCTCGTCGCGCTCGATGGCCACCCCGCCGGTCTCATCGGCGTCGCCGACTCCATCAAGCCGTCCACTGGCGAAGCGTTGCGGCTGTTGCGCGCCGAGGGCCTTCGCATTGTCATGGTTTCCGGAGACCACCCCGCCAGCGCGGCCGCCGTTGCCCGCGAGCTGGGCATCGCCGAAGTGCATGCCGGCGTCCTGCCGGAGCGCAAACAAGAAGTCGTCCGCGACCTCGAATCGCAAGGCCGCATTGTCGCCATGGCCGGCGATGGCGTGAACGATGCGCCCGCCTTGGCCGCCGCCAGCGTCGGCATTGCCATGGGGACCGGCGCCGACGTTGCCATGGAGAGCGCCGGTGTCACCCTGGTGAAGGGCGACCTTCGCGGCATTGTCAAGGCCGTGCGCCTCAGCCGCGCCACCATGCGTAACATCCGCCAGAACCTGTTCTTCGCCTTCCTCTACAACGCCCTCGGCATCCCGCTGGCGGCCGGTATTCTCTATCCTGCCTTCGGCTGGCTGCTCAGCCCGATGATCGCCGCCGCCGCCATGATGTTCAGCTCCGTGTCGGTCATCGCCAACGCGCTGCGGTTGCGCCGAGTTGCGCTCTAACGCGAAGCAAGGCCATCTCGTCCGGTCCGAATCCGAGCCGCGACCGGGACGGAGCGGTTGCTATAGTTATTTCCTAACAATCCCTAACGGCAGGCAAAGCCGATACGCCGCGGGCGCTTAGCCTTCCCGGTTATCCTCCGCATCCGCTCGACGGCCGCCTGCGAGGATGAAAAACCGGCCCATCCCGCACGCAGCATCCGGGTCGCGTGCCTTCAGCCATTAGGACGGTTCGCTACGGAAGCGGCAAAGCTTCTCGCTGCCGCCCGGCAGACTCTCAATACCGTCATCGTCAACAGCAAGTCCGGCGCTAGCCCGGAGATGGCCATCCGGCAAACAAAGGCGTTCGGCGGTACGCCCCGGATATGGTTGCGAATGCAGACTGTTTACGATCTTTCCGCCGCCCGGAAGGGCGAAGCAAAATCTGAGTGCGCCATCGGCGCGTCCCGGAAGAATTACGCGTACACTGACTTCTTACATTTCAAGCTATGCTATTAAATGAGTTATCCGGGGAAGACCAATGACCAGGCTTAGGGAGCAAGAAATCCAGCGCAACATGCGTTACGTCGCCCACGCCGTCGCACAGCAGGAACTTGAAGGATTGAAGGTGCCGGACGCCACCATAGCGGAGTT
>JBDTAT010000746.1:0-2649 GCA_039924505.1 Bryobacteraceae bacterium | reverse complement strand
GGTGGAAAAGATGCCAGCATCTTTAAAGATGCTTTTTAGATGGGGACGCCGCAGTGGTTAATCTCAGCCGGGACATTCACCCCCTCACCAACTTCAAGCGCAACACCAGCGGCTTCATGAACCGGATGAAGAAAACGCGGCGGCCGGTCATTCTTACCGTGAACGGTAAAGCGGCGCTTGTGGTACAGGACGCCGGGAGCTACCAGCACATTCTCGACCGGCTGGAGCGGCTCGAAGCCGTCGAAGCGATTCGGCTCGGCATCGCAGCGGCGGAGGTCGGCCGGATCAAACCCGCACGAAAGGCGTTACCCGAACTTCAGAGGAAGCTTGGCATTCCACGTTGACATCGCGGAACCGGCGCTGGCCGATGCCGAGGAATGCTTTCGCTTTGTCCGTGACGCCGGAAAAAGCCCGAGTCCGCGGAACGCTGGTTTCGCGGACTCGTTCAGGCGATTTATTCACTCGAAGAATTACCGGAGCGATGCCCGGTAATCCCGGAGCCATCTCATCTATTTGTCCCACCGGACCGCTTTTCGCGTTGAACAGTGCGCCATTGTTGGCCGACTTGGGATAATAGCGCAAACGTCCGGGTTTGGCAGCTTATCTCATTGATTTAGCGAGATATATATTTCTTGACATACGATAACATCTCTGTTAGCATCCAGCCACGAAACGATTAGTCTATGCCCTTTGGCTTCTTGCAATCGCAATATCGGTCACGAGAATAACCTGGCTGACTGCAATATCATTGGCGATACGCGGTCGGATTATTCCGATGTGTCTTGCATCCCCTCCACGGATTGCACAAACTACGAGGAAGTGTGTCAAAACGACTCGTGCTACAGTTGCGGCATTGTGGGGTGGGCTCAATACTGCCAGAACTACCTGGTGTGCGGAAACTACACTGAATGCCAGAATTCGCTAGGATGCACGTAGGAGTTGAACACCATGCGGTCAAAGACGATTTTCCGTCTGCTTATTGCCAGCGCCGGAATTGCTGGACTTTCATGGTTGGTAACGCGGCTTGTGATGGCGCAAACGGAACACCCGAAGGCGTTCACGATACACTATGTCGAGACCACTGGATCGAGACCCCCATTAGATACGTATTATTCCCAGCGCGCCGACGGCTCGAAAGTCACGAGCAGGCTGATGCTGTTCCCAGACCAGAAGTATTATTCGCAGAAGACAGTCTATGATGTTGCGTCGGGCACTAAGGTCGTACTCGAGGGGGGCACATCGTCGAAGACCACGTACCATCTTTCCAAAGCAACCATCGCAAATTTGACGAAAGCTCCGACTACATGCAGCCAGGACCCATCGCCCGAGACAGGCACTATCCTGGGCCATACGGTGGTTCGGATCGTTTCCGAGATCCCATCCAGCAATCGGCGGATATTTGAGGCTTGGCGTGCGCCTGATTTTGGTTGCACCGTTTTACGACAAGTGGTATCCGGTTTTGACACCACCGGCAAACTGATCGAGCTCGTTCGCAAGGAGGCCGTCTCGATAGCGGTCGGCGACCCCGACGCGACGTTGTTCCAAGCGCCCGATTGGACGGAACGAAGTCCGTCGGAGGTGACGGCTGAACTCGACAAAAAATATCATCAGCGCCCCATATCGCCAGACGTCCTTGCCGCTCAGGACCGGGCTTATCGAACCATACCGCCGAAGTAGAAGCAAGCTCCAGTTAAGCCCGCAGTCGCCTAACGCCTCGCCAGCCGCGCCCCCAATCCCGGCCAGAGTAAACTAGTAGTTAGTGGCTCTCCGCGTTCTGATTTCCGCAGGTGAGGCATCGGGCGACCTCTACGCGGCTCGTCTGGCCGTGGCTCTAAAAACTCGTTTTCCGGGCGCGGAGTTTTTCGGTTGCGCCGGTCCGCGAATGCGGCAGGCCGGGGTTGAGCCGACTGTCGATGCCGCGCGGCTCGCGGTTGTCGGCCTCGTTGAGGTGGTGCTCCACATCCCGCGAATATACGGCGAATATCGCCGCCTTTGCCGCGCCATCGAGGCCAAACGTCCCGACGCCGCGATCCTCACCGACAGCCCGGATTTTCATCTCCGCATCGCGCGCTTCATTAAACGCCTCCCAGGGCCGCCGATCCCGGTGGTCTATCTAGTGGCTCCGCAAGCCTGGGCGTGGCGCAAAGGCCGCCTCCCAAAAATGCGCCGCGTCATCGACCGCCTGCTCTGCATTTTCCCATTTGAAGAAGATTTTTTCCGCCGCCACGGCATCGCCGCTACCTACATCGGCCACCCTTTGTCCCGTCTGGTCCGCGCATCCACCACGCGCCCCGAGTTCTTCGCGCGCCACGGCCTTCCGCTGGGCCAGCCGCTGATTGCGCTGCTTCCCGGCAGCCGCCAAGGCGAGGCCGCCCGTCATCTGCCCGCCGTTTTAGACGCTGTCGAGCGCATACAGTCCGCTATTCCGGCCTCCTTTATCCTGGCGCTGCCACTCGGTTCGAACGCCCGCCAGCGGCTTTCCGCATCTTTTTCGGAACGCATTCGCCGCTCATCCATCAAAGTAATCGAAGGGGAGACCTGGGACATTCTTGCCCATTCCGACCTTGCCTTGGCGGCCAGTGGAACGGTAACGATAGAAGCCGCCCTACTGGGGACGCCGATGGTGACGTTTTACAAAGTCATGGCGCT
>JBDTAT010000745.1:0-3424 GCA_039924505.1 Bryobacteraceae bacterium | reverse complement strand
TGGAAAACCGAACTTGCGCGGCGCGCCCAGCCGGCCTCATAGCCGCGTCCGGGATTTGCGACAATACTCCAATGTCCAGTTCGTTCCGGGGGAGCGCGCCGCGATTCCTCTCATTTCCGCGGTCCTGAGTTTCCCATGCCGCGCGCCAACCTACCTCGGATCTGCATCGCCATGGGCTTCCCGGACGTGGAGCAACTGCTGGAACACGCGCGTCGTGAAATCGACGCCGGGGAACGCTTCTTCGAGTTCCGCCTGGATTATCTGGCGCAGCCGGAACACGGCGTCGAAGCCATCCGGCGGTTTCTCGGCCGCCAGCCCGATTGCACGGTTCTCGCCACCTGCCGCCGCCACCAGAATCAAGGCAAATTCAACGGCAGCATAGAGGACCAGATTCGCATTCTCAGCGCGGCGATCGACGCCGGAGCGCGCGCGGTCGACATTGAAATCGAGAGCGCGGAAAACGCCGTCTCCGGCGCTGTCTCCGGCTTGGATGCGCTGCGCGGCCGCGCGTGGCTGGTGCTCTCCTATCACAACTTCACCGGCACGCCCTCCATGGAAACGATTTTGCGGCGCATGATGAAGATCTCCGCGGACGCCTACAAAATCGTCACTACGGCGCGGAAGCCGCTGGACAACTACCGCGTGCTGTCGCTCGCGAAGTCGCATCCGAAAACGGCGGTAGTCGTGCTGGCCATGGGGGAGGAGGGATTTCCCACGCGCGTGCTGGCTCCCTCCATGGGCAGCCTTTTTAGCTACGCCGCGCCAAACGCGGCCGAGGGAACAGCCTCCGGACAGGTGAGCGCGCGGCTGCTGCGCCATCTCTATCGCGTCGAAAAATTCAGCCGCTCCGCGCGCATCTACGGCGTCGTCGCCGATCCGGTGCGGCACTCCATCTCGCCGGCCGTTCACAACCGGGCCTTCCAGGCGCGCCGCATCGACGCCGTGTATCTTCCGTTTTTGGTGCATCCGCCGCACTTGAAAGATTTTTTCACCATGGCGGAGAAGTTGCCGGTCTCCGGGTTCAGCGTCACCATTCCGCATAAGCAGAAGGTGCTGCGGTATCTCGACATTGTCGATCCGCTGGCGCGGCGGATCGGCGCGGTGAATACGGTGTGGCGCAAGGCGGGCCGCTGGCGGGGCGCCAACACCGACGTGGACGGCGTCATCACGCCGCTCAGCCGCCTGATGCGTCTTTCGAAATCGAGTATCCTGCTGGCGGGCAACGGCGGCGCGGCGCGCGGGGCGGCGTACGCGCTGGCCGACGCCGGGGCCAAGGTCTCGCTGGTGGGCCGCAATCCCGACCGCGTCCGCGCCCTGGCCAAAGCGTGCGGCGCCGAACCGCTATTGAGAGAGCAGGCCGAGGCGATGCATTTCGACGCGCTGGTTCATGCGACGCCGCTCGGCATGTATCCGAAAACGAGTGAGAGCTTTTTTGCCGGCCGAATCCCCGCCGAGATAGTCTTCGACATGGTCTACAACCCGCTGGAGACCGCGCTGCTGGCGCGCGCACGGGCCCAGGGAGCGACCGTGGTTCCCGGCATCCAGATGTTTCTGGAGCAGGCGGCCCGGCAATTCGAGTTGTGGACGGGCGAGAACGCGCCGCGTCCGGTGATGGAAAAAGCGGCGCTCGAAGCTCTGTCTCAACAACAATAATTTCATTCGGCAACCGCTCCCTTACTTTACGGTCACGGCTCGGTGGCCCCAATTCGTAAGCAAGCGGTTGCCGGCACCCGGTTTGCCGTTAGGCTTCGGAATGGTCGCAGGAAAGTTGCGTGGCGAGGAAGCTTTCGATTTTCTGGATCAGCGACTCGAAGGGCGGCGCCACGGGAAACACCGACCAGCCCGCCGAGATTGGCATCAGAACACTGCGCGAACCTATCTCCAGCGTGGCTTCATGCTTGGCGCCGGTATACCTCTGCAGCTCGGCGCGAACCTGGTCGATTGGCTCGTCTCTTTCGATGAGCGCAACCAGCACCGGCCCGCGCCAGCGATAGAGACGGTCCGCGGGAGAAAATCCGCTCTGGAAATGTTTGTAGAACTCGTTCAGCAGACGGTCGCCGATCGCATAACCGAACCGCGCATTTACCGCTTGCACGCGCGCGACGACTGCCGTCACCAAGTAGCTGCGGACGGGAGACACCATGGCCAGTCGAATCGCATTCTGCGCATCTGCATAGTTCGGCAAGCCGGTGGCTTTGTCCGGCTCGGCGGCGACGCCGGACGTTCTGGCGAGATTCAGGGAGCCGGCCACCTCGGTCCTCAGTTTCTGCAGGGTGCGGGAAGCCTCCGACGTCTGGCGCAGCGCTTCATCGCGCACCTCGCACAAGCAGTCCGCCAACCGCGCTTTCAGCAATTGGATGTCCTCGATCGCGGATACCCGTTCCAGTTGCTTCTCGATATCCTGGAGCTTGCCGACCGAAAGATCGCGCGCCGCCGAGATTGTAATCAGTGTTTCGGCCAGCATGGTGACCATTTTTTGCATCTCCACGCTCTGGCGCCGCATATACAGGCGGGTGCGTTGATTGTATTCCTCGAGCGCCCGCAGCACCGTACCCGCGGCTACCAGCAGATCGGTCACGGGCATCTCGGGAGTGACGCTCAGCTCCAGGGCTTCAATGTCGCCGCGGAACTTCTCGTACTCGGACTTGTCTCCCTCGACCGCGTGCAGGGAGATACCCCGCAGCAAAAGTCCGATCACCCGGCGGTAAACGTTGTCCGCGTCACCGTTGACGCGCGTCGCGAAGAGGTAGTCTTTTAGTGAAATCATATATGCCGCCGGCGCCGGACCGGCCGCATGTTTCTTATCGGACGATTTCTCCAGGTTTACGCCCGCGTTAGTAGTTGAAGACGAAATCCACCTTATTGTAGAGAGACCACAGCAGATTCTCCGCCTCCTGGCCGCGGTTCGATTGCAAATTGGCCATCGCCGCCGTCATCTCGGCCGGAGTTGGGTTGCGCGACAGGACGGTCAGGAACAGCGTACTAATAAGTTGATCGTTGGGCAGATTCAGATTCTTCACCAGCAGGCTGGTTGCGGGGCCGGTGGAGAGCATTCGGGTCATGATGAAATTGTCGTCCATCAAATCCAGCGCCTGGGAGATGGAACCCTCCCCACTGCGGGGCAGATCGTCGCGATTCCCGCGCAGGAACGCGTCGAGCAGGCTGGTCACGTGCCCGGTGGCGCCGTCCGGGGTATTGAGCGGTTCCGGAAATTGCATCGCCCAGCTTAGCGGCCCGTATGCGGCCGAGGTGTAGCTCGGAAGAATATTACTCGACTGGGCGACTGCGTCATGCAGCTCCTCGGCCCACAGGCGGCGCACCAGCTTGCGTCCAAACAGATTTGCCCAGGTGGGATTCCACGCGCCGTTGTAGCGCGCCGAGAGTTGATAGGTCTGTGAGTTGACGATCTCGCGCATCAGCGCTT
>JBDTAT010000744.1:0-11150 GCA_039924505.1 Bryobacteraceae bacterium | reverse complement strand
TGCGGCCGGGGGCATCAACCCCACGTACAGCCAAGGCGCGCTGGTGCTGGTGTCGGACCACATCAATCTGCAGGGAGTGAATCCATTGACCGGTCCAAATGACGATACGCTGGGGCCACGGTTCCCGGACATGTCGGAGGCGTATTCGGCGGAGCACCGATCAATCGCCAAGCAGGTGGCGGAGGAGTTGGGTATTCCGGTTTCCGAAGGCGTATACGCGGCAATGCTGGGGCCGAGTTATGAAACGCCGGCCGAGATCCGATACCTGCGCGCAATCGGCGCGGACCTGGTGGGAATGTCGACGGCGCCCGAAGCGATCGCGGCGAATCACATGGGAATGCGCGTTGTGGCGATTTCCTGCGTGACGAACATGGCGGCCGGCGTGCATGTGGGAAAAATTAATCATGAAGAAGTGCTTGAGACGGGGCGGCGCGTGCGCGATACGCTGGTGCGGTTTCTGAAGGCGCTGCTGCCGAGGTTGGCGCGAGCATAGACAGGTGTATGGATAAATTGCTACAGGCGGCGCTCGATGCCCGCGGAAATGCGCACGCGCCGTTTTCGCATTTCGCGGTGGGCGCGGCTGTGGAGGACGACGCGGGGCGCGTGTTCACGGGCTGCAATGTGGAGAATGCGACCTACGGGCTGACCATTTGCGCGGAGCGCGTGGCGGTGTTCAAGGCGATTTCCGAAGGCGCCCGGAGATTCCGGCGCGTGGCGGTGGCGGCGGACACGGAGACGCTGACGCCGCCGTGCGGAGCTTGCCGGCAAATCCTGTGGGAGTTTTTGGGAGATGTCGACGTGATTCTGGTGAACACGAGCGGGAAGACCGAGACGCTGCGGTTGAAAGATCTGTTTCCGAGGCCATTCGATGCCAGGTTTTTATAGAGGACCGCTCCGTTACGGCCGCGGCTCGGAAGGCCACGGTGCGGAACGCCACGGTGCGGAAAGTTGCCGGTCGGAAAGTTGCGGAGCGGGAAGCGGCGGTGCGGAAAGTCCGGGCGCGGAAAGTGGCGGCTCGGAGGGTTGCGGTGTGAACGTAGAGCCGATTTTGAGGCGGCTCGGTTGTATTTTTGCGGCCGCTCTAATTTTTGCGGCCGTGTGTTGTGCCGAGCCGGTGGATTGGATCTGGACGGCGCGCTACGTGGTGACGATGGACGCGCAGCGGCGCGTGATCGAAAATGGCGCGGTGGCGGTGCGCGGCGAGCGGATTGCGGGTGTTGGCGCGCGGGCCCAGATCGAGAAAAGATTTCAGGCGGCGCACCGGCTGGACCGGCCCGACGCGATTTTGCTGCCGGGTTTTATCGACACTCACACACATGCGGCGATGAGTCTGTTTCGCGGCATCGCCGACGATTTGCGGTTGCAGGACTGGCTGGAGAAATTTATTTTTCCCGCCGAGGCGCGCAACGTCGACCGCGAATTCGTGCGGTGGGGGACGCGCCTGGCGTGCCTGGAGATGGCGCTGTCGGGGACGACGACCTACACCGACATGTATTATTTCGAGGACACCGTGGCGGAGGTGACGCGCGAGGCCGGGCTGCGCGGCGTGCTGGGGGAGACGATCATCGGCTTTCCAGCGCCGGATTACAAGACACCACAGGCGGCACTGGCCGGGACGGAGAAATTTCTGACGCGCTTCGCCCGCGATCCGCTGATCACGCCGGCGGTGGCGCCGCACGCGATCTACACGAACACCGATGAGACGCTGAAGGCCTCGCGCGCGCTAGCCAATCGTTATCGCGCGCCGCTGTTGATCCATCTGTCGGAAACCAGGCACGAGAACGACGAGGTGTTCGCGAAGCGCAAGATGAGTCCGGCGCAATTGCTCAATTCGCTCGGCGTGTTGAATGGACGAATCGTGGCGGCGCATTGCGTGTGGCTGAGCGACGCGGACCGGCAAATTCTGAAGGCGCGGGGGGTGGGTGTGGCGCATTGCCCGTCGAGCAACATGAAACTCGCGAGCGGCGTGGCCGACGTGGTGAAGATGCTGCGGATGGGGATTGCGGTGGGCCTGGGGCCGGACGGCGTTGCCGGGAGCAACAACGACGCCGATATGATGCAGGAGATGGATCTGGCGGCGAAACTGCAAAAAGTGACGCAGATGGATCCGCGGGTGCTGCCGGCAGGAAAAGCACTGGAGATGGCGACGATTCTGGGCGCGCGGGCGCTGGGGATGGAGCGCGAGATCGGATCGCTCGAGGCCGGGAAGCGCGCCGACGTGATCACGCTGAGCCTTAATGAGCCGCACGGCGCGCCGATTTACAACGTGCTGTCGGAGATCGTGTATTCACTGAAGGGTTCGGACGTGCGCGACGTGATGGTGAACGGACGGCCGATTGTGCGCGACCGCCGCATGTTGACGCTGGACGAGGCGCAGGTCCTGGCCAAGGCGGCGGAGTACCGGTCGCGCGTTGAGGCGTCGCTGGCGGCGCGATAAAGACTACTCCTTCTCTCAGAGAAACCCTGAGAGAGAAATTCCGATTTCAGAAGACTATCTGAGTTCAAACACCAGGTTGTGAGTGTGCAGCGCCGGCTGGCGTGACGCATTCGTTGTGCCGTTGCGGAATCATCGCGGTCGTGCGGAGAGTTTTCTTCCACGCCGGTTCACCTGTCGCGCGTGAAGCCTGAAAGAGAGGAAGTCACAAGCATGTTGAGTTTGACTTTGAGAAATTGTGCGCGGATGACCGCGGTGGCTGTGGTGGCGGCGTTCGCCCCGGTGTATGCGACTACGTTGACGTACTCGAGTCTGTCGTCATTTCAGGCGGCGGCGAACGGGTTGAGCACCATTACGTTCGACAACCTGGGTGTTCCGGTCGGCGGGACCCACGATTACAGCACGTCACTCGGATTGACGACGGGACCGGCGGGGAACCAGGCTCAATTTGTTGGCTATGATGGCAGTGTTTCAGCAAATGCGCTGGCCGTCGACAATGAGACCGCGGGCTTTGCGTTCTGGGGATCGGTTTCGCCGAATGCCATTCTGATAGAACACGTGAACGCGCCGAATTCGACGAGTTACATCACCGTGAATCTTCCGGCGAACACAACGGCCGTGGGCTTGGACCTGATGACGGCATTCAGCTATGCGCAGACGGTCAGCGTCACGCCTTCAAATGGTGTGGGAACTTTCAATATACCCACGAAAAATAACCCGACCGAAACATTCTGGGGACTGACGACCGACACGCCCATCGGATCGCTGCAAATTCAGGTTCCGACCGGAACCTATGACGTGGTTCTCGACAATTTCACATACGGGCAGGCTGACACGCCGGAAGTGATGACGTTAATTCTGATTGGCACAGGGCTGATCCTTTTTCGGGGACTAAAGAAACTTCAACCTGGGCGCGCCGGCGGAAACCGCACCGCGACGTTCGTTGCGCTCAGCCCGCGGCCAGCGCAAATCCATGCTGCTTGCGGTGGTGCGGACTGTCAAAGTCTTTCGAGGACTTGAACAACTCATACCGGCCGTCGCCCGCCGTCTCGCGCACGCGCGCCAGCAATTGTTCGCGTTCGCTGGCGGGCATCGGCTGGAAATTGCGGGCCAGAGCAACGTCCTCAAGGAGTTGGTCCATCGTGGTAATGCCCATGACTTGCGTCGCGATGTTCAGGCTGAGGCAATAGCGGTAACATTCGCGCGGGGTGAGGCCAAGTTTGGCTAAGAATGTTCCTTCCGGATAGCCGCCGCCGAGCCCTTTCATGCCAATGACGCCGACGTTGTGCCTTAGGCAGACGGGCACGACGTCGTGCTGGAAGCTGCGATAAAAAGCGTCGAGCGGGTTGATGGGCATCTGCGCGGCGTCCCATTCGTGCGGCATGGCGAGCATTTTCAGATGGATTAGAGGGTCCTTGTGGCCAGTAAATCCGATGAACCGGATCTTGCCCTGGTGGCGCGCCTCCAGCGCAGCTTTCATCCCACCCTTTTCAAACACCCAGTCGGGGTCGTTGTCGTAGACGCACTCGTGAAATTGCCACAGATCGAGATGGTCGGTGCGCAGGCGGCGCAGGCTGTCTTCCAGATTGCGCATGGAGCCGGCATAGTCGCGTTCGCAATCTTTCGTCATCAGGAAGACGCGATTCCGCCGGTTATCCATGGCCAGCGCTTTGCCCATTAACTCTTCGGCGCGGCCGTCGTGATAATCCCAGGCGTTGTCGAAGAAGCTGACGCCTTCGTCGATGGCGGCGTGCATGATGCGAATGGCTTCGGCCTCATCCGGGATGGCGCCCAGATGCCAGCCGCCCATGCCAATGATGGAGACGCGCACTCCGGTGCGCCCCAGCACGCGCCGGGGAATGTCGAGAGCGCCGGAGGTTGTGGTTGCATGAGTCATCACTCTCTATCGAACCACAACGCCGCCGGCGATGGTCCGAAGCTTTTACGGTACACGCGCAAAACGGAGTGCGCCGCACCCTTTGCGCGTCTTCTAACACACACGCGCAAAACGGAGTGCGCCGCACCCTTTGCGCGTCAACGCGGGAGCGATTTCAAGTACGCGAGAACCGCCTGGGCGTCATCGCGCGTCAAGCGAAAGTGCGGCATTGGCGGATTCGGCGGTCGGCCCGTGCGCGAGATTCCGGTGGACAGCAGGCGGATAAACTCCTCATCCGTGCCCGGAGGCCTGCCGGCAAGGCGCGGCGCGCGTAGCGCCCACTGGGGCCCAGGATAGGTGGGCGTCATCTGCACCGGCGAACCCATCAGCCGATTGGCGATGTCGAGCTCCCCATCGGACTTTCGCGGAGTATGGCAGCGTTCGCACCTGGCTACTCCTTCGACGATGTATCTGCCGCGCGCGACCGGACCAGTTTCCGCGGAGGTGGCGTTTGCGCTCGACTTCTTTGCTGGTTTCGCTTGAGCATTCACGGGAAGCGAGCCTTCCGCCGCGAACAGCAAGAAGGCGGCGATGGTAAGTGGGGTAAGTTTATTCATAAATTCGTGGATCATCTAAAAGTATCAAAGATAACGGCCTGCCGCCAACCGGCGCGGAGGCTCGCCTTGAACGGAGTGGGGGACGCGCCTACTTGTTCGGGAGAAAAATACCTGGCCGGGTTGTCGCCCGCCATGTCCCCCAAGATCCAGGCGACAGGGAAGCAACGCCTGTTAGCCATTTCGGGCTAGTTGTGATATAGTCGCTCCAGCACAGACCGAACAGTTACTAGAAAACGCTCCTGGGGTGAGGGGCGACAAGGGGATTGAGTACTTTGTGCGGGATAACTGGGTTCACACACGCCCGGCATCGGGCTGACGTTGCGCGGATTCGCGCGGCCACGCAAACGCTGGCGCATCGCGGGCCGGATCAACAGGGCGTCTACCAGTCCGACTTCGCGTCGCTTGGGGCCGTCCGCCTGAAAGTCATCGACCTGGAGCACGGCGACCAGCCGATGCGCAGCGCCGATGGAGACGTGTGCCTGGTTTTCAACGGCGAAATATATAACAACACTGAACTGCGCGAAGAGTTGCGCCGCCTGGGGCACAATTTTCATTCGCACTGCGATACCGAAGTGGTGCTGGAGGCGTTCCGGGAGTGGGACGTCGACGCATTCGCGCGGCTGCGGGGGATGTTCGCCCTCGGGATATGGACGGAATCGAAACGGCGGCTGGTGCTGGCGCGGGACCGGATGGGAATTAAGCCGCTGTATATTCACCGGCGAGGGGAGAACCTCTATTTCGGCTCCGAGCTGAAAGCGATTCTGGAACACCCGGAAGTGGAGCGCCGGCTGAATAGCGAAGCGCTGAGCCACTATCTTTCATTGAACTACGTGCCCAGCCCGCACACGCTGGTGGAGGGAATTGAAAAGCTTCCCGCCGCACAGTGGCTCGAGTGGCGGGGCGGAAAAACGCGGACGCAAGCCTACTGGCGCCTGGAATTCCATCCCGACGACCGCATGGATCTGGAGGCGGCCAAAAATGAGTTGGACGGTCTGCTGCGCGAATCCGTGCGCGAGAACATGGCGGCGGACGTTCCGGTTGGAATTTGGGCGAGCGGCGGGTTGGATTCGTCGACCATTCTGCATTACGCCTCCGAGTTGCGGGACGCGGGCGCGGCGCGCTTGAACACATTTTCGGTTTCATTTGCCGGGCGCAGTTTCGATGAAAGTGTATACTTCCGCGAGGCGGCCGCGCGCTATGGAACCGAGCATCACGAATTCGATTTGAATACGGACGTTGATTTGGAAACTGCGATCGAGGAGATCGTGTACCACTCCGACGAGCCGGGCGCGGATGCCGGAGCGTTGCCGGTATGGTTTCTGTCGCGCATGACGCGTGAGCATGTGACGGTGGCGCTGAGCGGCGAGGGCGCCGACGAAATTTTCGGCGGTTACAACACGTATCTGGCCGATAGCTATGCGCGGCGGTTACGCGGCGTGCCAAACGCGGCACTGCGTCTGGCGTCGATGGCGGCGGGATATCTGCCGGCGTCGGATGAAAAAATCGGGTTCGACTACAAACTGAAGCGCTTCCTGGCTGGATCGCAGATGGAGCCGGCGGAGGCGCACCTGTTCTGGAACGGCACGTTTTCCGAGGCTGAAAAGCAGCGGCTGCAAGTGCGGAATGGGCATCCTCGAACCGGCGCGCTGGCCATGGCTCTGCCGGCCGCGGCCGGACCCGTGGGATCTTTGAATCGTTTCCTGTGGCTGGACCAGCAGATGTATCTGCCCGACGACATCCTCTACAAATGCGACCGGATGAGCATGGCGCATTCGCTCGAAGTGCGGCCGCCGTTTCTCGATCACCGGATTGTGGAATTCGCGGCGCGGCTGCCGGAGAATTTCAAGGTGCGCGGAGGAAATCTGAAATTCGTTTTGCGGGAGCTGATGAAAGACAAACTGCCACGGACGATTTTGCGGCGGAAAAAAGAAGGCTTCGACATACCGGCGCACCATTGGATGCGAACCGCGCTGGCGCCGCTGTTGGCGGAAACCTTGAACGAGCGGGCGGTGCGCGCCAGCGGACTGTTCCACTGGCACGCGGTCGAGGAATTGATTCGCAACCATCGGGAGCGGCGTGCTAACCTCGGGTATCACCTATGGGGTTTGCTGGTTCTGTTCCTTTGGATGAAACGCTGGGGAATTCAACCGGCGGCGGAGCCGGAGGAGAGCGAGATCTTCAGCACCGTTTCCGTAACGAGTTAATCGTCGTTCTCTTCGCGCTGCTGGTTTACGCGGCGGCGATCTTCAGTCCACCTTCGTTGATGGACGACGTGGACGCGGTGCAGGCGCAAATCGCGCGCAACATGCTGGACTCCGGCGACTGGGTGACGGCGCGCCTGGATGGAGTCAAGTATCTTGAAAAAGCGCCGCTAAAATACTGGACCATCGCCGTTGCGTACAAAATTTTTGGCGTACACGACTGGGCGGCGCGCATTCCAGTTGTTTTGGCGGTAGTTGCGCTGTGCTGGCTGGTGGCGCGGATGGGCTGGTGGGCGTTTTCGGCGCGCGCCGGCCTCTATGCGGGACTCGCGCTCGCAACCTCGATCGGCCTCTACCTCTTCACGCGAATCCTGATTCCGGATGTTGTGATTACGCTCGCGATCGCACTGGCGTTATGGGCATTTTTGCGCGCGCTCGAGGAAGACGAACGGCGGCCGGGAGTGTGGTCGATGGCGATGGCCGCCAGCATCGCGGTCGCGATTCTGCTGAAGGGCCTGATCGGAATTGTATTTCCCGTGGGCGCTGGTTTCGTCTACCTGGCGCTGACGCATCAACTGTTCGCGCGGCGGACGTGGCACCGCCTGCATCCGTTCTGGAGCGTGCTGGCGATTTTGGCGATTGCGGCGCCGTGGCACGTGCTGGCGACGTTGCGCAATCCGCCCTATTTCAATTTCACGATGCACAGCGGCCCCGGGCACTACCGCGGATTCTTCTGGTTTTACTTCATCAATGAGCACGTGCTGCGATTTCTGAACCGCCGCTATCCGCGGGATTACAACACCGTGCCGCGTTTATACTTTTGGCTGTTCCATCTGATCTGGCTGTTCCCGTGGAGCGTGTTTCTGCCGGCGGCGGCGAAGCTACGCTACAATGCGGCCGATCGCGCGGGAAGATTGCGATTGCTGGCGCTTTGCTGGGCGGGTTTTATTCTTGTATTTTTCACCTTTTCCTCAACGCAGGAGTATTATTCGCTTCCGGCGTATCCAGCGTTCGCGCTCTTGATTGGCTCCGCCATGGCAGCCGGAACCGGCTGGCTGCCATGGGGGCAGCGCGTTTTGGCGGCAATTGCGGCGGCGGCTGCGGCGGCGATTGCGGCCATCCTGATAGCGGTCCGCGGATTGCCCACGCCCGGCGATATTTCACGTGCGCTGACGCAACATCCGCAGCTCTACACGCTCTCGCTGGGGCACATGGGCGATTTGACGCTCGATTCATTTGCGTATCTGCGGTTGCCCCTGATGCTGGCCGGAATCGCGTTTCTGATTGGCGCGTGGGCCGCGTGGCGATGGAGGGGTACGCGGGCTTACATCGGCATGGCGGTGATGATGGTGCTGTTCCTGCAAGCGGCGCGGTTGGCGATGGTGGTGTTCGATCCCTATCTTTCATCTCGTCCATTGGCCGAGGCGCTGGTGCAGGCGCCGGAGGGCACGCTGATTCTGGACGATCAATACTACACGTTCTCGTCAGTGATTTTTTACGCCAACGTGAAGCATGCGCTACTGCTGAACGGGCGGGTGACGAATCTGGAATACGGATCGAATGCGCCCGGCGCTCCGTATGTATTCCTCAATGACGAGCAGTTCCAGGAGTTGTGGGGACGGGCGCAACGCTATTATCTATTGGCCGAAAAACCCGCGGTGGAGCGGTTCGACCGGCTGGTGGGGGCTGCGGCTCTGCATGCGGTGGCCGAAAGCGGCGGCAAGTTTCTGTTCACGAATCGCTGAACCATGCGTGTTGCGATCGATGCGAGTTCGCTGCTGCTGCGCAGCGCGGGAATCAAGAGCTACACCTATCACTGGATTGAGCACCTGCGAAGAATCGCAAGCGGCGATGAGATCCGGCCATTTCCATTTCTGACGCAGTACGGGCCTCTCGACCATGAACATAGCGTAGTTGGTCCGTGGGCGACGTGGCCCCGCCTCGCGGCGTTGTATGCGGTCAATGCGCCGGGGTTGCCGCTGCTCGATTGGCTCTGCGCGGACGCGGACGTGTTTCATGCGTCGAACCAGGTGCGGCGTCCGCCGAAACGGATGCGCGTAACGGCGACCGTCCACGACATGACGTGCTGGCTGATGCCGGAGCTGCACACGGCCGCGAACGTGCGCGCGGACGCGGCGTTTGCGGAGCGCGTGCTGCGGCGCGCCGATGGATTGATTGCCGTCTCCGAGCACACGAAACACGACGCGGTACGGCTGCTCGGAATCGCTCCCGGAAAAATCGAGGTGATCTATTCGGGTGTGGCGCAGACGTATTTCGATGCGAAGCCGCTGGCGCGGGGCAAGCTCGGACTGACGCGCCCCTACATTTTGTTCGTGGGAACTGTCGAGCCGCGCAAGAACCTGGATACGCTTCTCGATGCGTATGTTTGTCTTGACCGGGAACTGCGGGAAGGCTTCGAGTTGGTGATCGCGGGTCCGGTAGGATGGTCGTCGGAGAATACTCTGGCGCGCTTGAAATCGGGGACGCCGGGCGCGCGGTATTTGGGCTACGTGGCGGAAGAAGATCTGCCGGGGTTAACGGCGGGGGCCGCGGTGTTTGCCTATCCATCCTTATATGAAGGGTTCGGGTTTCCGCTGGCGCAGGCGATGGCGGCCGGCGTGGCGTGTGTTACGTCGAATGTGTCGTCGTTGCCCGAGGTGGCTGGCGAGGCGGCGCTGTTGGTGGACCCGCGCAGCGTGGAAGAAACGTGCGGGGCGCTGGAACGAGTGCTTGGGAACGCGGAGTTGCGCGAAAAACTGGGAGCGGCGGGGCGCCAGCGGGCATCCGAGCGATACCGTTGGGAAGTGTGCGCGGAGCGGTCGATGGAATTTTTCCGGCGCGCGGCGGGATGAGCGCTATGGCTGCGCGCGGCGGCACGCGAAATCCCAGACCTGAATGTTGATAGTTCCGTTCGTCGCAGGAGTGAATTCGACGACCGCGTATTCGCCCGGTTCGAGCGGCTTTTCGGGCCAGATCTTATACAGACCGTAGGCGAGCTGCTGGTGGAAGGTTTCGATTTCCTGTTGCTGCTCGACGATCTGTTTCGTGACCGGAATCAGGCTGAGTTTCTCGACGATCCGCACGCCTTTCTGCGGGGTGAGGCGGATGATGCCGAACCGTTCCTCTGCGCTGAGACGAATATAGAATTCCGGGCGCGCATCGTGGACGGCGTTGAGAGAACTTTCGCCGTCGAGTTCCACCGCGGCCTTGCCCGAGACGATGGGGATGGGCGACATGGCTTTCAGAATGTTGCGGCGCTTGTCGTTTACGATTTTCGACTCCGCGGCCGGAATGGGGACGGCTTTGGCTCCATTCATGCGGTAAACGCCGGGATCCTGTGGGATGCGATCGATTTCACTTTGCTGCGCGCGGACGGCCTGGTCTTCTTCGGTAATCTGTTTGGTCTCGTCTTTGATCTGCTCCCGCTTGCGCTCGGCTTCGGCTTTGGTGCGCGGAAGATCGATCAGAGTGAGCGGAATCTCTTCCCATTCATTCCGTTCGACGCTATAGAATCGGACGCGGTCGGAAAGAACCTGGTATTCGCGCGCGAGCTGATAGTCGCCGCTCTTTAAGTAGAGTTTCACGTTGGCCGCGAGCGCGGTCATGGCCACGATGAAAAGCGCGCAGATGGACCGGCGGAGCATGTCCACTCTCATTATCCGCTAGCCTCATTATCCGCCGCGGGCGTTGAACGAGCGATTGCTATGATGACTGCATATGGAGCAAGTGCGGGTCGGCATTATCGGGTTAGGGAACGTAGGATCGGGGACGCTCGAAATTTTATCGGAGAATGCCGGCCCGATTGCGGCTAAGCTTGGGTTCCGTCTGGTGGTGACGGCGGTGTGCAGCCGTTCGGTGGCGTCGAAGAGTCTGCCGGATGCGCTGGGACCCGTTTTTAAGACGGCGGACTGGCGGGAAGTGGTGAATCGGCCGGACGTCGATATCGTGGCGGAACTCGTCGGCGGGACCACGGTAGCGCGCGAGATTCTGGACGCGGCGATGGCGCACGGAAAATCGATTGT
>JBDTAT010000743.1:0-5248 GCA_039924505.1 Bryobacteraceae bacterium | reverse complement strand
GGCCTGCGGCAGGTTAATAATGCCCACCACGCGTCCCGGCTGATCACAAATCTGAATGCCGAGCCGCGTCGCCACGTACAGATACCCAACGCTATCGAGCGTCATGCCGTCCGCTCCGCTCACCGACGAATCGTCTCTCGTCTCCAGCCGGTAGAACGGTTCGCCATTCTTGAGCGACCCGTCCGGCTGCACCTGGAACGACCAGATCCACTTGTTCTTCGTATCGTTCACCAGCAGCAGCGATTGGTCCGGCGACAGGCGCACGCCGTTTGGAAATTCGAAAATCTTATCGGCTACCACGCGCTTCTCACCCTTGGCGTCGATGAACCACACGCGTTTGTTCGGCGGGTCGCTGAAATACACCTCGCCGTTGCGGTTCACCGCCAGATCGTTTGAATCGACGTCCTCCGCCAACACCGTTTCCGCTCCATCCGGCGAGTATGCGACGATTCGCCGCCGCCCATTCTGGCACCCGTACAGCCGTCCATCGGGACCGAACATCAGCCCATTGGTCCCGCCCGAATTCTCCTTAAAAACGCTGACCTTTCCCTCCGTCGCGATCTTGAAAATCCGGTTGTTCGGAATGTCGCTGAAGAATACGTTTCCGGAACGGTCCACGGCCGGACCCTCCGTGAATTTGTGCCCGCTGCTGGCCACTTCCCAGCCGCTCGCCGGATCCAGAATGTCGGTCACGAAATGCTGCTGGCCCGGCCCGCCCTTCGATGCCGCAATCGGCTGCGGGTAATCGCGCCACAGCCAACGCAGCGCGTCAGGCAGAATCGCCGAGCCTTGCTTGTTATTGTGCCCTTCCGTCCCCACCGTGAACGTCACGTCGTAGCCGGCAAATTCCAGCGCCGAATTCATCCGCTGATTGGCCAAGTACCAACTGCCGGCGTAAATGTTCAAATCGTTGCGCCCGTCCTGCAGGAAGACGCGCAGCGGTTTCGGCTCCGTCTTCCGGATCAGGTCCGGGAAAATATCGCCGCCGCGCAAATCCGTGTAACTGCCAACGCAGCTCAGCACGCGCCGGAACACGTCCGGCCGGTTCCAGGCCACTCCGAATGCGGCGATGGCGCCGGAACTCGAGCCGGCGATGGCATAATCGTTGGGATCTTTCGAGAGATTGTAATGTTTTCGAACCTCGGGCAAAATCTCCTCCATCAAAAAACGCGCGTACCAATCGCCCAGCCCGTCGTATTCCAAGCTCCGGTTGTAGCGATTCTGCTCATGCCCGGCGTCGAGGGCGGGCAGCACACCCGGATTAATAAAGATGCCGATGGTCACCGGCATCTCGTGGCGGTTGATTAAGTTGTCGAAGACGATGGGCGCGTTCCAGCGGCCCTTTTCCGTGACAAATCCGCCGCCGTCCTGAAACACCATCACGCAGGCCGGTTTCGCCGCGTCGTATTGCGCGGGGACGTAGACCCAGTAATCCCGCGTCGTGCCGGGAAACACTTTGCTGGTCCACGAGGATTTCGTCAGCGTTCCGTGCGGAACGCCCGCATGCGCCTGGGAATCGGGGCCGAGCGGATAATCATCCGCCGCCACCAGCGCAATCGGGGCGAGCAACA
This sequence comes from Bryobacteraceae bacterium, assembly GCA_039924505.1. Taxonomy (GTDB): domain Bacteria; phylum Acidobacteriota; class Terriglobia; order Bryobacterales; family Bryobacteraceae; genus JBDTAT01. The sequence goes on along the minus strand of JBDTAT010000743.1, from coordinate 3,677 downwards.
GCGTGGCAAGCAGGGTAAATCGCAACATATCCCCACATGCTACACCAGATCGCGCCGGTATCGATCAGGCCGGCTGCACCGGCAGCGGAATCGTTTTGCCGATCGGTCCTGGGCCGAAGTCCATCACGGCGTCTTTCAGTTTCAGCCCGCGGATGTCGATGCGCGAAAGGTCGGTCGTCCCCAGGCCCACCGCTTCCGCCAGTTTCAACGCGCTGTCGCCGCGAACGAACGGCTTGGTTCCCCGGTCGGCGCGCGGATCGTAGCCCATCACCGCCATTCCCACCGCATCCACACACACGCCGTTGCGTCCGACCAGCAGCACGCCCGGCTTCATGCGTTGCAGACCCTTAATCCACGTGCCTTCGCCGCCGCGCACCGTATCGATACCGTCGACAATCGCCAAGTCCACCGGCCGGATTCCGTTCTGATCCACCGCAATGCGCGGCACCCTGTAACCAGGGTCGCGCGGCGTTGACGGATCCAACTCGGCATCAATTCCCTTCGGTGGATTTTCCCTGCCCGCATGGCACACCGGTCCGCGCTCCTGCGTGGGGTTCTCGTTGCCGCTGGCGCCGCAATCGCCGCCGTACAACGAGCAGGGCGTGTCGCCAAAATTATTCTTCAGCGACATTGTCACTCCGGCAATCCAATGGTTTTTCATCTTCGATAGCGACACATACGTATCGCAATCGACGAAAGAGTGGTTTAAATGATACGCCGGGAACATGTACCCGCCCCACGGCACTTTCAAGCGCACGTACTTCGATCCCTTGCCCAGATTCTGGACGTTCTCCCACTCCACTTTGCACCCGGCATTATTGATCGCCTGAATGTCCAGGTCATAGCGCGCCCACAACGCCATGTCCTGCGTGGCAGGAAAAAAGCTTTCGATAATCCGCACGCGCTTGGCGCCCGCGCGCGCCAGCAATCGCACCGTCGCCAGCACCGTATTCGGATTGGTGCGGTACGGCATCTCGTCCGACCACGGAAACCGGCTGGGGTTTCCCGTCAAATTCAGCTTCAACGCGACCGTTTTGTTCTTCACCAGTGAGTGGAGTCCGCCGACCTGGTTGCACATCGTTCCGAGTTTGCCGTACAGGTCCTCATCGTAGGAGCGGCAGCGCGCAAGCGCCACCGGCGCGGCAGGGGCATCCTTGGCGAGCACGAACCTGGGTAGTGCGGCCACCACTCCCAGCGAGGCTAAAGCCTGGCGTCGAGTTACCGGAGCAGTCATGGGAATTTCTCCTTCGCGCATATTCTATCGAAATTTTCACCGGTTCGGGGCGTAGCTATACTTCACTGCCCTGGACCTCTCTCCTTTGCTTGCGGCGGACGGGAGAGTTCTTTGAAGCCGGGATACCTCCGGGATAGCGCCCTTCATCGCGGAGCCGTCTAAGAGTGATTTCGCAAATGGCGTCCATCCGCTCATATCCGCGGCGGCTCTGCCAGCACCGGTATTCGTCGGCTTTCATATCTTCAAAGCCCCAACCTGCGCACCCTCGGTTTCCGATATCCCCGTGTTTCGCTGACGACGCCGTTTCCGCGCGACCCTCGGTTTCCGGCATGGGCCGTAACTTGACCGGCGCACTCAATGGCGCGCCAACCATTGGTGAACGCTGCGCGACTCATCTGGCTAATCTCTACCGGAGACCAATGGCCAACTTAACTCGCGGTAGGCCGCTCCGCATGATCGATGACGAGAACTTCGACCGGGCCCTTGGCCGGCACGAGCTTTAGCCCGAGTTGTTCCTCTAGTGCGGCGAAGATGTTTGGGAGGTTGCTGTCCCTCGGGCGCCTGGAACCGGCCGGATAGCCCGCCCCTCCGAAGTCCGGCAATCCCATCAGGGCCTCGTCCCGAATGAAACTCAGATTGAGATCGAATTCGCCAGTGAATCCGGTTTTATCCAAGACCGGCCGGTTCAGCACCAATGCGAGATCCCCTATTAGGTCCGCCATGTGGACTCTGCTCCCTGTTATGTTCTGCCGCTCTGCTGTGTACCCGGAAAAGGGGCCCGAGACATAGCCACAGTCGACCTTCCCCGGGACGTGCCGCGGCTTCGTGCCCGGCGGAAAAGAAACGCAGCCTACGTCCTTCGACGGCGCCGGCAGTTTGAAGCCGTTCTTCGCGGCGGTCAAAACATAAACCGGAAGCTCTCTCGTTTCGCGATGAAGCCTCAGCTTGAACCGGTCGGCCAGCAGCGTTTGCCACATCAACCAAATCTGCTTCGGATCGGTGCCGGCCCCCGGTTTGACCTGGATATCGTAGCCCTCGGAATTGATCCAGGGCGGACCTCCTACCACCTGAGAAGCCGGCAGGGGGAGTGAGTGACCCTGGTAAGGGGAGTCGTGGACCGCGTACGCAAATTGGATGAGAAGCATCAAGGACGCGTTAACACGCATGCCCATGGGGTGCCGGAAACGTTCACTCCAATTAGAAGTATTTCGTTTGATCGACACAGCCTGAAACGCGGGACGCGCGCCGGGCTGGCCGAACAATCCGTATGCTGCGGCCACCAGCAGAATAGCGACCGCGAGGACGCCCGGTCCCAGAGCGGTATGGACGGACGGCGGCGGCTGGCCCAGCAACCTTGCGATGCGGCCGGACAGAGATCCACCATTGGCGGCAATCGCGGCACCGAGATGCGCCGGGCGGTACGATTCCAACTCCATCAACGCCCGCGCATACGTCAGCGCATCTCCCGAAACCGATACGGCCACATCGTCGCAGCACAGTTCCCGCTCGGCGCGAATGTGCCCCGACACCCACCAGACCGCGGGGTGGTAGAACAGCATAGCTTCCCCGACGCTCTGCAGGATATTGACCAGGTAATCGTGCCGCCGGATGTGCGCCAGCTCATGCAGCAGCAGCGCCTCCAGATGCCCGGCAGGCAGTCCGCCGAGCGCCCCCACCGGCACCAGCACCACCGGACGCAGCCAGCCGGCCACCGTCGGCGCCTGCACCAGCGCGGAGACCAGCAACCGCACTGGACGAGAGACACCAATCCGCGCGCCGAGTTTCCGCAGGGTCTCCTGCCATTCGGGCGGCGACCGCCGAACCATCACCGACCGCATTCGTGCGGCCACCACCCAGCCTCCCACCAGCCGTACCCAAAACGCCACCGCGCCGGTGAGCCAGACCATCACCACCCACGACAGGAACTGTGCCGGTGCCACGTTGGACATGATGGCGTGGACGGAAGCGGGCAACGTGGTGGTGGTGGCGATGCCGGTGGTGGATGCGGCCGGGGGAGTACGTCGGACGCGATAGGTGGCGTCCGGACTTGCGTTCGATGGCCGCATCAGCCCCCAAGTCACCAGCGGAGCGGCCATCATGGCGGCCAGCGCCGCGCACGCGAGCAGGTATCGCGCGTGCGAGCTCCACGTGCGCGCCACGCCCCGGCGCGCGGCCGCATACAGAGCCGCAATCGATAAACCCTGCCAGAGAAAGTGGATCAGCGTCCAGCCGAGCCGTTCCACCCATGCCTCGGAGGAGAGGATTTGCATGGCGTTCATGACGGGCGTCCTTTCCCTTTAGCAAAGGCGTCCAGCATGGCGCGGACGGAAGCGGGCAACCTGGTGGCGCCGACGGTGGCGATGCCGGTAGTGGATGCGGCCGGGGGAGTACGTCGGACGCGATAGGTGGCCTCCGGACTTGCGTTCGATGGCTGCATCAGCCC
>JBDTAT010000742.1:0-9581 GCA_039924505.1 Bryobacteraceae bacterium | reverse complement strand
ACCGTATCGATATACCCCGGCCGCCGGCATTCTGGACGATCTGGTCACAGAGCCGTACGACAAGATCAGCCCCGACATGCAGGCGCGCTATCTGGCGCAGAGCCCGTACAATCTGGTGCGCGTAATTTTGGGCGAGCGCTTCGCTGGCGATGACGACGCCAATAATGTCTATACGCGAGCAGCCGGCTATCTAAACGATTGGATTGGCGCGGGAGTTTTGGCGCGCGACGCCGATCCGGCCTTTTTCGCGTACTTCCAGGAGTTCACCGTCCCCGACACCGGCGAGCGGCTGGTTCGCAAAGGCTTCATCGGTTTAGGATCGGTAGTCGATTACTCCGCCAACGTGGTCCACAGGCACGAGCAGACGCTTTCCGGTCCGAAGAACGATCGAATGGAACTGCTGCGCCATACCCATGCCCACTTCGGCCAGATCTTTATGTTGTATCCGGATCCGTTGGGCGCCATTGACGGGCTGCTGGATATGGCTGCCCGCGAAAAGCCATTGGGTGAGATTACCGACGTGTACGGAGCCATCCATCGCGTCTGGAAGATTTCCGGTGCGGCGCGCATCTCCGAAATTCAGGCTCTGATGTCGGACAAGAAATTGCTGATCGCGGATGGACATCATCGCTACGAAACAGCGCTAGCCTTCCGCCATGAGAATCCAAATTTGCCCGGCTCCGATAAAGTGATGATGACGCTGGTCAACATGCACTCGCCCGGACTGCGGATTCTGGCGGCACATCGGTTGGTCACTGGCCTGGATGAATTTCGACTTGACACGTTCTTAAAAAAGACGACGCCCCGCTTCGCGGCCCAGCCGTTCAGCACGCTAGACGAATTGAAGGCTGCGCTCGCGCATCCCGCTCCGCGGAAGATCCGCATCGGCGTGGCCGCGGCCGGCGTCAACCCGATCTATCTGCTCGAAGCGGACCGGGCTGCCGGCCAATTGGACGTCAAAGTGTTGCACGAAGAACTGCTCGGCGGCGCGCTCGGAATCGGCGAGGATGCCGTCCGGGAGGAGAAATTCCTTCACTACATCCGCGGCCTGGATGCAGCAGTCAACCAAGTGCGCGAGGGGAAAGCGCAAATCGGATTTTTGCTGGAACCAACCACCATGGAGCAGGTCGCAGGCGTGGCATTTTCAGGCGGTGTGATGCCGCAAAAGTCGACCGATTTCTACCCCAAGCTGCTCTCCGGATTCACCATTTATAAGTTATAATTTTTCCGTGCCGAGCCACGCCACTACACCGGAGTTGGGCTTTACCACCGTTCCCCGGTTGCAGAACCTGATCGGATATTTTCAAACGCAGAACCTGTGCGTGGACCGAACGTTGTTCCGCGAACGCCTGGAAGCGTATCTGGCAAATCAAGTCGAAGTGCCCGAGCATATCGCGGAGCAGATCAGCTTACGGCCGTCGACACAGTCCTTCATCTGGGGCCACGACCACGATTTCGGAAGCTTCCGGTTGAGCGGGTTGATGGGGACGCGCCACATCTGGATGCTGAGCCGTTTCTTCGACCACTTCGGTGTTTCCGCGGACGGATTGCGGGGACAGCGGGTTCTGGATGTCGGCTGTTGGACCGGCGGCGTCAGCCTGATCCTGGAGCGGCTGGGCGCCATCGTTACCGGTATCGATGAGGTCGGAAAATATCCCCACGCGCTGAATTTCCTCCGTGACGCCTTCGGACTCCGCTCCTTAGCCGCGCTGCACCGCTCGCTCTACGATCTCACCGGACCGGAATTCGTGGAGAGTTTCGACACGGTCTTTTGTCTGGGTGTTATCTATCATGTTTCGGATCCGGTAATTGCGCTGCGGCGCCTCTTCTAAAGGATTCGCGCAAGACGGAGCGGCGCGAATGGTTCCTTCCCGGATGGGGGTGCGCGCCGCGCCCTTTGCGCTTTCACACGCTGAAACCAGGCGGGCGGCTTTGCGTGGAAACCATGGCGATTCCATCGGAGGAATGTGTGTGCGAGTATGAAGGGCCGGTCCGCAACAAGAACGGATTCGGATGGAATTGGTTCGTTCCGTCTCCGCGGGCGCTGGCGCGCTGGATGGAGGATGCGGGATTCGAGGACGTGGAATCGGGCGATGGCGTACACGATTTCGCCGTAACCACCGGCGCCGATCCGCTGGGGCAGAATCGCTGCCTGGCGGTGGGCAGCAAGCGGGCCGGCCACAAGATCAGCACGGCGGGACTGTCGCAGAAAATCCTGTAGCCCATGCATGGTTTACAAGACGATACGCGCTCCGCCGTCACGGCGTGTGACGCGTTCGCGGTCCAGGTATTCGAGCAACGGGATGGCGTATTTGCGCGACACGCCGGTCCACTCCTTGAACTCCGCAATACCGAAGCGGCGCCCCCGTTCCCGCACCATCCGCCCGCGCAGCCCGTCGATAGCGGCGTGATGAAACACCAGATTTTCGCCAATGCGGATCAGCTTTCGATTTCGCAATAATATCTGCAAGAGCGTTCGCGCGCGCGCGGGATCGACGCCCGACGCCGCCAGCACGTCCGCGGTGGCGGGCACGGCCAACGCTCCCAATTCGAATGCGCCCTCGATTTTTCGGAGGGCTTCTTCATCCTCCCGTCCCAGCGCCACTTGGTGCGCCGAGAGGCGCACGATATCGCCGTCCTGCGCGAGACTCGCAGACGTGTGAAGTATTGCGTCCAATACAAATACGGGAGCGTGCGGCAGCGTCGAACTGCGAAGCGTCTCCTTCGGCATTCCGGAAACAAGTGGATTTTCCTTGTGAAACGCGCGCAAGAGCCCGCGGATGCGGTCCAGTTTTGCTTCTACCCACGCCTGGTCGAGCAGCCGGAAGCGCGGCTCGCGTATCGCTACCAACGATGGGCCGGACGCTGCGGCTTCGATTTCCCGCGCCGTCAGACCGGTTCGCGCAATCAGCTCGGGGAGGCTGAGTCCATGCAGCGATTCGCGCACCACAAGGGCTATGACTTCTTCGAAGCTGGCGGTTTCAAGTATCCGCAACCGTTCCATCCCCTCGTCGCGGCGTATTTTTGCGGGCGGGTTAATGTCGAGAATAACGCCGCCGCCAATCGTCACCACCGGCGAGAAGCGGCGCACAATGAATCGATCGCCGGGTAACAGCAGCACCGGATCGCGCAGCGAGAATCGAACGTAGGCGTGAGAGCCGGGTTGAACCGGTTCCGGTCCTCCCAAAAGGCGGACCTCGGCTTCGATCGCGGCCGCCCCCGAGTGAAAATGGACAGGAGCGCGATGCTTCAGCGGGCTGGATGAAACCAGGAGGTCAAAGGCTGCGTCCACCGTTCGAGTGGCATGGAAGTGCGCGGGCGCAGCGAGCACCATGCCGCGCGCCAGGCCGCGTCGCTCTAACCCGGTGAGATTGAGCGCGGCGCGCTCGCCTGCAGAAGCGCGGCCGGCCGGTTGGCCATGTACCTGGACTCCACGCACGCGCACCAGTTTTCCGCCGGGATGGAGTTCCAGTTCGTCTTCCGGCGCCACCGAGCCAGCCATCAACGTCCCCGTAACGACCGTGCCGATGCCGTGCAAGGAAAATACCCGGTCGACGGGCAGGCGGACGTATCGCGAGCCGTCCTTCGGCTGAATGTCCGCGGCAAGCGCGGCCAGTTGCGCGCGCAGCTCGTCTAATCCTGCGCCGGTGGTTGCGCTAACGGAGACAATGGGCGCGCCGTCGAGAAAGGAGTCGCGCACGAACTCCTCGGCCTCCATACGGGCCAACGCCAGAATATCGGCGTCCACAAGGTCGGCCTTCGTCAGTACGATAATGCCCTTGGGGATAGTAAGCAACTTGCAAATGTCGAAATGCTCGCGCGTCTGTGGCTTAATGGATTCATCGGCTGCGATCACTAACAAAACCATGTCGATTCCCCCGATGCCTGCCAGCATGTTTTTGATGAACTTCTCGTGGCCGGGAACGTCTACAAAACTGAGGCGGAGATTCGAATTGAGATTCAAATGGGCGAACCCGAGATCGATGGAAATGCCGCGGCGCTTTTCTTCCGCCAGACGGTCGGTATCGATGCCCGTGAGGGCGCGCACTAACGCCGTCTTGCCGTGGTCGATATGGCCGACCGTCCCCACAACGATGCTCTTCATCGCGTCGTTTTTCATCCTACAGCTTTCCTCCATGGCGGCGGCGCAGACACCGGGCGACTCGCCGGTATTCCGCACGGGGGTCGCCGATGTGCGGGTGGACGTGCAAGTGACCGAGCACAAGCGCCCCGTGATGGATTTAGCGGCGGGCGATTTCATCGTGACCGACAACGGAGCACCGGAACCGATTGTCTATTTCGGCCGCGAGCGCGAGCCCCTCGCCCTGGCGCTGCTGCTGGATGTGAGCGGGTCGATGCGGAAAAATCTGGAGCGGATGGCGGCAACGGCGAAGAAAGCCTTGGGGTATCTGACGCCCGGCGACCGCGTGGCGATTCTGATTTTTGGACGCCGGTCGAAAGTTCATCTGCCGTTGACCGATAACCGCGCCGAGGCGGCCAGCGCCATTGCCAGCGCCATGGAAGACCAGAGCGTCGGCTCGGGCACCAACATAAATCCGGCCGTATTGGATGCGGCGAACTATCTGGATGAGAAAGCGGAACCACGATGGCGCCGCGCGATCCTGATGGTGACCGACAACCTCGGTCTGAATTACAGATCGCCGGACGATGTCGTCATCGGACGGCTGTTGTCGGCCGACGTCGTGTTTAACGCGATCGTGGTGGGCCGCGGCATCCGTCCCGGCCCGCGGCGGATCGGCCAATATGAGAATCCCGATTTCACCCCGGCGGACGTCTTTAAGTTCGCGGAATGGACCGGGGGCGAAGCGACCAAGGCCTCGGGCCCGGTGCCGTTCACCGAGATGATCGAACGCATCCGCGAGCGCTACACGCTCGAATATCACGAGCCCGAAGCGAAGCCGCGCGAGTTCCGGAGGATCACCGTGAATCTGACGCCCGCCGCGCGCGCCCGGCATCCGGAAGCGGAAGTTCACGCCCGAAACGGATACTACGCGGCGGCGCAGGCGACGGCCACGAAACCTTAGGAGCGCGAACGGTGCGGCGCGCACCACCGTCCTTCAAAGGAGCTGTTTCACGCAGCACTCCGTTTTGCGCGAGTTCCTCAAATTTACTGCGGCGGAGTTTCGGGTTACTTCTCCAAAACTCCGGAAACTTCTATTGAACGGCGATCATGGCGCTCGGGGAGCTGGCGGCTCCTACTTGCGCCACCACCGGATTGTCTCCCGAGGCGGCGCCAGCCGGAACGGTTACGTTGAATTGATAGACTCCGGCGGAGGTGAGGCCGGCGAAGCTCGGCGTCACCGGGACACCGCCGATCATAATTACTGGAGCCGCGGCCAGCGTGCTGGACGAGACGAGCACTTGGCCGTCGGGAATCGACGGATTAGTGGGTCCGAAGCCGGTGCCATAGAGCACGATGGACTCACCGGGTTTCGCCGGAGTGCTGGAGTTCGGGAAAAGCGTCGTGGGACCGACGGGGGTGCCATCCGCGTGGGTGGCGGCGATATACGGGCCGTTCTTCAACAAGAAAAACGCCGGCGCGACGGCTTGTAGTTGCACCATAACCGAGCCGCTGACCAGCCCATTGTTGGTGACGACCACCGGCACCGGGCCAACGGTGGCATCGACGGGCGTGAGGGCGTTGATCTGCTTCGCGCTGATGTAGGCGACGTAGGCCGGTTTTCCGTTAACGGTGACACCAACGGCGTCGAGCTGGGTGGGCAGTTTTCCGTTCACGAAATCACCCGGCTGCCAACCACGCGTGGTGGTGGCGAGGCTGGCGCCCACGATGCTGATCCAGGTATTGGGCGCGATGCCGGGCTGGAAGGAGGCTCCGTTGACCACCGCGGCAGCGGTCAACACAGGAGATGCCTGGATGCTGCCGAACAATCCGTGCTTTTCACCCGCAATGCCAGCCGCAAAGTAGAGCGCGTTGGAGTCGCCGCCGCTGCCGCCATTGCCCATCTGGATGCCCCACAGGCCGCTGTTAGCGAGAGGATTGCCGCTCGCATCCTGGATGACTCCATCCATGGCGCCGGTGGTGGCATTGTATGCGTGGATCAAGCCATCGCCGAAGTTGCCGACCAGGACGTCATTGCTGAAGGCGCCGAAGTTCGGGCCGGCGATGGCGACGCCCCACGGCGCGTTGAGCGCGCCGCCGGAGACGAGATGCTGCAGCAGATTGCCGTTCAAGTCGTAGATGGAGACATAGCCGAGACCGGCGCCGGACACGGCAAATCGCTTGGCGGCGTTCTGCTCGGCCCATGCGACGTAGAGTTTGCCATTGATGTTTTGAATATTGAAAGGAGCATAACCGGATGGAACGTTGGGATCGCCGAAGGCGCCCGGCTGCAGGGCGACGGGCGCGAAGTTGGCGTCGAAGACGTCAATGGATCCGGTCATGAAATTGGGAGCGTAGAGCTCCGGGCCATTGGGGGCATTAGCTTCGGCCAGGCCAAAGTACGCGGCCGAGCCGGTGTTGTTTACCACGATGATGGAATGCGTCGCGTCGACAGGGGAACTCCAGCCGGAGATGGTGCCATCGATGGTGGAAAAGATGAAACTGGCATTATGGCCGGGGGCTACGGGAAAGGCGCTGGCTCCATTGAAAACGCAGCCGGTGGGCTTTCCCGTGCCTGTGCCGGCGGCCGATGGCACGACTACCTTTAGCGCGCTGGGCACGCCCACGCTGTTATAGAGGGTGGAAAGTCCGGAGCCGGTGTCCGCGAGCCAGAACGGACTGGTGGCGGAAGTGCAGATGCCCCAGGGATTGACGAGGCCGGGATCCGTATTATCGGCCAAGTCCGGAACGTCGGAGACGAGATTGTGCTGGATGAAAGCCGGTTTCGGCGCCTGCGCGCTGAGGACGGCGGTGAAAACGAAGAGAGAAAGCCCTAAAGTCCGCATGATAATGCTCCTTGTCCGTTGAGTACAACACAGGCGCGGGCGGATAGCAAGGGATCCGGACCGGCAGCTTGCGAACAATTCGTGAAAAATTTGTGAAGGCGCGCATCAGGCCAAGCGGGCGCGGCGAACGGCGTCTTTCCAACCGGCGAAAAGTGTGTCGCGCCGGTCTGCGGTCATTTGCGGTTCGAAGATGCGCTCGGCGCGCCAGAACGTTTCGACAGCGGCGACGCTCGGGAAGAATCCGGTGGCGAGACCGGCTAAATAGGCGGCGCCGAGCGCGGTGGTTTCGATGTCCGTGGGCCGGACGATGGGGCAGCCGAGGATATCGGCCTGAAACTGCATCAGAAAATTATTGGCCGCGGCGCCGCCATCGACGCGCAGCTCTTTTAGCTTTTCGCCGCTGTCGGCTTCCATGGCTTCGACCAGCTCACGGGTCTGGTAGGCGATGCTTTCAAGTGCCGCGCGCACCAGGCGCGGACGGTCGGAGGAAAGCGAAAGGCCGGTGAGCAGGCCGCGCGCCGCGGAGTCCCAATGCGGCGCTCCGAGGCCGACAAAGGCAGGCACCAGATAGACGCCGCCGGAATCGGGGACGGAAAGGGCGAGGGCTTCGGATTCGGCGGCGGCTTGGATGAGGCCGAGTTTGTCGCGCAGCCATTGCACGGCCGCGCCAGCGATGAAGACGCTGCCCTCGATCGCGAATTGCGCATCGCCGGATAGCGCACAGGGCGCGGCGGCGTCCTCAGCCGGAGCCGGAAACACGCCGCCGCCGCGCTCCGTTGTGCGCGAGTTACTAAATAGCGCACAGGGCGCGGCGGCGTCCCCAGCCGTAGCCGGAAACACGCTGCCGACGCGCTCCGTTGTGCGCGTATTACCGGAGACGGAGGCGGCGCGGGTAGAGAGCAGACGATTTTGGGATACGGGTTCGCGCGGGCCGGTATGGAGGAGCGCGAAACAGCCGGTGCCGTAGGTGTTCTTCGAGAGTCCGGCGCGGAAGCAGGCTTGTCCGGCGAGGGCGGCCTGCTGATCGCCGGCGATGCCCGCAATGGGAATTTCCGCGCCGAGATGTTCAGCGGACGTTACACCCACGATGGAACTGGAGGGAACGATTTGCGGGAGCATGGCGCGCGGGATGTCGAATATGCCGGTGAGCGTGCTCTCCCATTCGCCGGTGGAGAGATTCATCAGCATGGTGCGCGAGGCGTTGGTAGGGTCGGTTGCGTGGACCCGGCCGTTGGTGAGGCGCCAGATAAGCCATGTATCGATGGTGCCGAACAGCAGTTCCCCATCGCAGGCACGGGCGCGGGCGCCGGGCACGTTGTCGAGAATCCACTGAATTTTGCTGGCGGAAAAATAAGCGTCGATCACCAGTCCCGTGCGGCGCGTGATATCGGTGGCGGCAGGCGAATTGGCGAGTCTGTGGCAGGCCTCGGCAGTGCGGCGGCACTGCCAGACGATGGCGGGCGATACCGGTTGGCCGGTGCGGCGATCCCAGACGACGGTGGTCTCGCGCTGATTCGCGATGCCGATGGCGGTGATGCCGGATGCGGGGATATGCGCGTTCGCCAACACGGCGCGCGCAGCGTCGAGTTGCGCTTGCCAGATGGCGAGAGCGTCCTGCTCCACCCAGCCGGGGTGAGGGAAGCGGCACTCGATGGGCCGGGACTCCATGGCGATGCGTGCTCCCGATTGGTCATAGAGCGCGGCCCGGGCGCTGGTGGTTCCTTCATCGAGCGATAGGAGGTAAGGCACTTCCGAATTATAATGGGAGACATGTTCTTTCGCAGAGAGACGCCGCATCAGCCCACGTTTGCCGAACGGCTGGAGGGTCTGAAGAATTTGGGGTTCGAGACGTCGGCGGAGGGGGCCGGGCGCGTCCGCGTCAGCAAAAACGGCTGCGCCGCGGTGATAGAGGACCGGCCGGGAAGTCACCCGCACGTGAACCGGGCAGGGGTGATTGTCGGCAAGGAGATTGCGCTGATGATCAGCGGCGGCTTTCAGATGTTTCTGCGCACGCCGTCGGGCGTGTTACGGCCGGCGCTGGCGCCGCAGCTTGTGGCGCTGCACGAGTTCGATGAAGACTTGCGCGAAGGGCTGGGCATCGAAAGCCTCTACAACGAGTCGCTGGGGACGACGGCCGACGAACATCTTTACGATCGCGTGGAAGGGCGCGACCGCGGAGCGCAGCCGAAGCCTTGGGAGAAAAAAGCGCCGGCCGCGCGGGATTAACGGCCGGGGGCAATTGGCTCGGTGCCCTGATTCAGGATGGCGAGATAGCGGTCGTAGATGAACCGCCGGTCGCGCTGCTTTCCGGTGGTTTCCCGAATCATCCCAAGCTCGTGCATGTGGTGAATGGCCTTCGCGATTGTCGGCGCGGAGATGGATAGCTGCGCGGCTGTCGCGGGGATGGACAGAATCGGTTTGCGCTGCATGTATTGATGAACGCGGAGCACTGAGGCTGCGGGGCGTCCAAGCCCCTCGATTTTGCGCCGGTCTTGTTCGAACAGCGTTAGAATCTGGCGTGCGCTCTCGGCCGCTTGCGTCGCAGTTTCTTTCACTCCGTTCAGAAAAAACTCCAGCCAAGTCTCCCAATCGCCCGTTGTGCGGACATGATCGAGCAGTTGATAATACTTTTGGCGGTGCGTTTTGAAGTACAG
>JBDTAT010000741.1:0-3917 GCA_039924505.1 Bryobacteraceae bacterium | reverse complement strand
GACGGCGCCAAGCTCAACGATTTCGTTGCGTGGCTCCAGCCCAAAGCCGGAACTTATCTGCCCACCGAACTGGCCTATGATGGAGGACTTTACGTCCTCACCAACAACGGCATCCTCACGCGCTTTGACGCTAAAACTGGTATGAAAACTTACAAAGCTCGCATCGGCGAAGGTGGTGATTTCACCTCATCGCCCTGGGGCTACAACGGCAAGATTTTTTGTATGAACGAAGAAGGCAAGACGTTCGTGATCCGCGCCGGCGATAAATACGAATTGCTCGATTCCAACGACCTCGACGAAATGGCCCTCGCCACTCCTGCCCTCATTGCTGATCGCCTGATCCTGCGCACCGAGAATCACCTCTACTCCATCCGCAACAAATCTAACAACGGGCGACGTTAGCGGAATCTCTCCTACGCTTCGGTTCCGATAGGTGTCGCTTGACGAAGCCGAACTTTACTGGCACCATCCAGATGCCAGCGTCACCACGTTCCGACGGGGTTCGAGTTCATCCCGGAATGCCGTTTTCGGCTTCCCTCCGGAATGTGCGTTTCGGCTTCATTGGAATCCAGTTGAGCGAAGCAACGGCGCCGAAAAACGCTACCGATAATGCCCCTAACCAGGCGCCTGGAATGCACGCAGCGTCTAATTATGAGAAATGTCTCCGCAACAGTCGTGAGAGTTTGCTGCGATACAATTAGCGGATGGGCTGGCGTTGTGCACTCCTTCTGTCTTCCGTACCGTTGATCGCGCAGATACCGTTCACCCAGTTTGTGGTGTTCGGAGATAGTCTCTCCGACAACGGAAACTTCTACGCAGGAACCACTTTGCTTGGCGTTCCTCAGCCAGGTCCGCCCTTGTACGCGACCGGGAAATTCACGGACGGGACGAACTCGGTTCCGTTCACCACCGCGCCTCTGGGTCTTTGGATCGAGCAACTCGCGGCCAAAATGAATCTGCCGGCGCCCCAACCCTACGCTAAGGGCGGCATGAACTATGCGGTCGCGTCCGCCGAAACCGGGAAAAATCCAGGCTTTTCACCGAGGACGCTTAGCGTGCCATATTTGACGGATCAGCTCAATCTATTCCTGGCGACGCATCCTACTCCTCCGGTGAACGCGCTGTACGTATTTTGGGGTGGCGGGAACGACATTCTCGCGGGGTTAGATTCAACGACTGCGGTTTCGAACATCCAGGGGAACATCAATACCTTGGCGACGGCAGGCGCGAAATATTTTTTCTGGGCGAATCAACCTCCGGTAGGAGAAGTTCCGGAAAATATCAATACCAGCAATCGCTCCGCCCTCGACGCGGCATCGGTCACCTACAACAATGCCATGACCAGCGCGATCGCGCGGCTCAAGACGGCGCATGCGGGAATCACCATTATTACCGGCGATGCATATTCCGGGTTTGTTTCGATGACGCAGAACCCATTGGAGTACGGTTTTGTCAACGTCACCTCGCCCGCGCAGGGATTGATCGGCGTCAACCCGAACACTTATCTCTTTTGGGACGTGCTTCATCCCACGACCGCTGGGCATGGCTTTTTCGCGATCACCGCCTACGCGGCGATTGAATCGGTGTTTGCCACCGGCGCCGTGATCAGTGCGGTGGAAAATGCGGCGGATTTTCAGGTGAAGACCGTGACGGAGCCAGCGGCGCCAAATTCCCTCATCAGCATTTACGCACTGAATCTCGGCCCTGTTTCTGGGTCGAATCTTTTTCCAGCGACCGGCTTCCAAGGGATTCAGGTTTTGTTCGATGGCACTCCCGCGCCGCTCTATGACGTGGTTGGCGCGGTTGATCTTATCAATGTCGCGGTTCCCTCGAATTTGCCGGCATCGGGCGCCGCGATGGTGACTGTGCAGACTTCAACCGGAACCAGCTCCACCTTCACGCTGCCGTTGGGACCGACCGATGTGGGGATCTTCAGGTTGTTGGCCGACCCGGCGCATCCGAATCAGGGCGCCGTGACCATTGCCAATTCCGCGTGGCGCGTCATGCCCGCTTCCACGGCGGCGATTTACGGCTTTCCATCATGTGCCGGCTTGTACCCTGGGAGTACTTGCGGGCAGCCCGCCGCAGTCAGCAGCGATATAGTGATTTATCTGACCGGCGGAGGATTGGCGACGCCGAACGGCACGCCAGGGGGCCAACCCGTGCCCTCCGGATCAGTAGCGCCAGCCGACGGTAGCGTCATTTATGAAACGGTGCAAACCCCCACGGTCACAATCGGCGGAGTCAGCGCACCAGTCGCGTTTTCGGGAATCGCGCCGGGCTCTGCGGCAGAATACCAAATTAATACAACCATACCGGCGGGTGTGCAGTCAGGCGATTCAGTTCCGGTGGTGGTGACATTCGGAAGCCATTCGGATACTGTGACGATCGCTATTCAATAACACCGGCCCGCAGTGCGTTCACCGCGCTGTAAATGCGGCAGTTCAAATAGTGCCGATAATGTTGGATAACGGGGTACGAGACCGGGCTGAGCCTTGCGCTATTTCGTTTCTGACTGCGCGTACAAGCATCACTTCTTGAGTTCATCTCTTCGATCGTCTCAAAGAGCCACCGAAGTATTACAGCATGGCGTGCAAGGTCAAGTCTGGCCATCACACACGCGTCCCGAACAACCCACAACGCATCCTTTCGCTTAATGGTACGGGGCATCCGGCTTCCAGGAGGGACGTCCGTCGTCCTGCGCCACTCGATATCCCACTTCGAGCAGCACTTGAAGGTCTTCCACCGCACCTTTGAGATCCCAGCCAGGTTTTATTTGGTCGGTCACCTTGTGATAGTCGTTTTGGATATAGTCCGACCGCTTTTCCACGCCGAAGCCAGGGGGCTTGCCTACGAAATCGATCCCAGGGCTGGTTTCAAGCGATGGCACATTGCCGTTCGCGAACTCCAGGTGATCGGAGCGGAAGTAGAATCCCTGCTCGGGCGCGGTGTCTCCGGTGACTACGCGCCCTTGGCGATGGGCGGCATCCTCCACGTAATCGTCGAGGGTCGAGTTGCCGATGCTCAACGCACGGTGAGCTTTCGGCGAGGCTGCGTGCGTCAACCTGACCAGCGAGATTTTGGTGCGTTCGGGCGGTCGATTCGTCGATGCGTGGGTGGTCAGTGCGTGGATCCGCCAGGCTCATCCGTATAGGATTCCAGAACGGCCGCTATCCGATCGGACAGCCGGCGCAGCTTTTTCTCCAGTTTCTTGAGCTTTGCGTGGTTCGCTTCTGCGGCCACGTAGCCCGCCAGTTCGTCCAGTTCATCCAGAGTAAAGCGATAGGACGGTGGTCGGCCGGGACCAGGCACGATACGGAAACGGTCCGTTAGGTCGTTGCCAGCGAAGGTATGGTTCATGATCAGGTCACGCTCTCGATCGTTCAGTTCCAGCGGAACCTTTTCGCCGACCTCGATTTGCTTGCGTTGTTTCAGTGCAATCCCAAACGCAGCTTCCAAAGAGGGCCGTTTCTTGGCCATTACCTCGCCTTTCGCAGTGCCAAGAGACGGCGAACGGAGGTGCGGCCGATCTGAAGACGCCGGGCAATCTCGGATTTGCTGATGCCAGCACGGTGTAGTTTCCAGATCTCAGCTGTCCGGAGCCCCGCCGTCTCCGGGCGGCCCAGTCGTTTGCCGTTCAGGCGGGCTTGTGCCAGGCCAGCTCGGGTTCGCTCCCGCAGAGTCTCCCTTTCGAACTCAGCAAAAATCGCTAGCAGCCCAGCCATCGCCCGACCAGCCGGCGTGGTCAGGTCCAGTGCCTCAGTCAGGGAAACGAACCCCACGTCAAGATGTTCCAGTTCCTGGAGTGTCACCAGCAGATCTGTTACCGAGCGGCCCCAGCGGTCCAGTCGATATACCAGCACAACGTCGATCTCTCGGCGGCGGGCGGCCTGCAGCAGTTTCTCGCGAGCTTCTCG
>JBDTAT010000740.1:0-12193 GCA_039924505.1 Bryobacteraceae bacterium | reverse complement strand
AAAAACCATCGCCGACGTGAATCTGGAGCAGCTCGGCCGCACGGATTCGACCGATGGGCCGCAGGTGGCCACGGGTTCGTTCACCGGCTTCGATTACTCGGAAGTGCCGGCCATTTTTCGCGCCGCTAGTGCGCTTACTGGCGTCAAGGTTTATAAAGACGACACCGCGAGCGACGCCTACTTCAGCCGGAGCGACAACCAGGAACTGGCCGATACCGGCATTCCGGCCCACACGCTGTGCGTGGCATTCGATTTTCCCGACTATCACGGCGTCGGCGACGAGTGGGATAAGATCGACTACGGCAACATGGCCAAGGTGGACCGCATGGTCGCGGTGGGATTGCTAATGCTCGCAAGCGATGCCCCTCCGCCCAAGTGGAACGAGTCGAATTCCAAAGCCAGGAAATATCTCGAAGCCTGGCGGAAACTGCACGCGCCGCGGTAAGCAGCGCCGGCATTTTGTACCATAAAGTTAACATCGCATGGAATCCACTAAAGTTGACTTGAAGAAGACTGTCCATCTTCCGCGGACGGACTTCCCGATGAAAGCCAACCTCGCGCAGACCGAGCCGAAGATTCTGGCCCGCTGGGAAGGGATGGGCCTCTACGAGCGCATTCGCGAGGCGCGCGCCGGCCGGCCCCGCTACGTGCTGCACGACGGTCCGCCCTACGCCAATGGCAACATTCACCTGGGCCACGTCTTCAATAAAATACCCAAGGATTTCATCATTAAGTGGAAGACGATGGCCGGTTTCGATTCGCCGTACATTCCCGGCTGGGACTGCCACGGACTGCCCATCGAAATCAAAGTCGATAGCGAACTCGGCAGCCGGAAAGCAAAAATGACGGCGGCCGAAATTCGCCGTGAGTGCCGCAAGTACGCGCAAAAGTACGTCGACCTGCAGAGCGCGGATTTCCAACGCCTCGGCGTCTTCGGCCGCTGGAAGAATCCGTACCTGACTATGAGCCCGGAATACGAGTCGGTGATCGCCGGGGCGTTTGTCGACTTCCTCGATCGCGGCTACGTCTACAAAGGTTTGAAGCCGGTGAACTGGTGCATTCACGACCGCACCGCGCTGGCCGAGGCCGAAGTAGAACACGAAAATCATTCCAGCCCGTCCATCTGGGTGCGGTTCAAACTCGTCTCCGATGCCGCTGCGATCGATCCGGCGCTCGCGGGCCGCAACGTTTACGGCCTCATCTGGACGACGACGCCTTGGACGATTCCGGCCAACATGGCTATCGCCTATAACCCGAAGTTCGAGTATGTCGCAGTCACTAACAACATTGACCCTCGCAGTGGGGATGTCTACATTGTTGCCGCGGAGCTTGCGAGAAAAACAGCCGAAGATCTAGGCTGGGAATGGCCCAACGACGTCGCCGGTTTCGGTGGCGAACGGATGGAGCACGCGTTGTTCCGCCATCCATTTCTCGAGCGCGATTCGCCCGGCATTCTCGCCGAACACGTAACGCTGGAGCAAGGCACCGGCGCCGTGCATACCGCACCGGGACATGGCCAGGAGGATTACGTTGCCGGCCGCAAGTACGGCATCCACACCTACTGCCCGGTGGACGCGGCGGGACGCTTCTTCCGGGCCGAAGGCGCCGACGGACGTCTGCCGGACGCGCTGATCGGCAAAACCGTGTGGCAAGGGAATCCTATCGTCATCGATCTGCTGCGGGATCATGGCGCGCTGCTTGGTGAGAAGAAAATCGAGCACAGCTATCCGCACTGCTGGCGGTGCCACCACCCGACCATTTTCCGCGCCACCGAGCAGTGGTTCATCGGCCTGGACCGGCACGAACTGCGCGAGCGCGCGCTCGATGCCATCCGCCACGTGAAATGGTTCCCGTCGTGGGGCGAGGACCGCATTTACAACATGGTCGCCACGCGTCCGGACTGGTGCATCTCGCGCCAGCGCGTGTGGGGCGTGCCGATTGTCGTCTTCTACTGCGAGAGTTGCAACGAACCGCTGACGGACCGCAAGGTGCTGGAGCGCGTAGTGAAGTTATTCCGCGAGCATAGCGCCGACATCTGGTACGAACGAGGCGCGGCCGAATTGGTCGGGCCGGACGTCACCTGCGCGCGGTGCGGCAACGATCAATTCCGCAAAGAGAGCGACATCCTGGACGTATGGTTCGATTCCGGATGCAGTCACCGCGCGGTGCTGACACCCAAAAACGATTTGAGCGTGCCCGCCGATCTGTACCTGGAAGGCGGCGACCAGCATCGCGGCTGGTTCCACAGTTCGCTGCTGATCGGCGTGGGCTTGAACGGAGCCGCGCCCTACCGGAGTTGCGCGACGCACGGTTGGACGCTCGATGGCGAAGGCCGCGCCATGTCGAAATCGGCCGGCAACGGCATTGAGCCGGAGAAGATTATCAAACAGCACGGCGCCGAGTTGTTGCGCCTCTGGGTATCGTCGGTCGAATTTTACGAAGACGTGAAACTGTCCGATACGATTCTCACGCGCCTCACCGAAGCGTATCGCAAGCTGCGCAACACGTTCCGCTACGCGCTCGGAAATCTGCACGATTTCGATCCGGCGCGCGATGCGGTTCCCTCGGACGAACTGATGGAGATCGACCGCTGGATTCTGGCGCGGCTAGAGGATCTGATCGGGCGCTGCCGCGGGTGGTACGACGAGCTCGGCTTTCATAAAGTGTTTCACGCCGTCTATGATTTCGCGGCCGCGGATCTAAGCTCGGTCTACTTCGACATCTTAAAGGACCGGCTATACACATCGGCCAAAAACAGCCGCGCGCGGCGCAGTGCGCAGACGGCGCTCTATCGAATCGACTACGCGCTGGTGCGATTGCTGGCGCCGATTCTGGCGTTCACTTGCGAAGAAGTCTGGACGCATATGAGACGGCCGGAAGGCGCGCCGGAAAGCGTTCACCTGGCGCTCTGCCCGGAGCCGGAGGAAGTTACGGCCGGTCTGTCCCCGGAACTTCGCGCGCGCCTGGCAAGCTGGGATCGTTTGATACCATTTCGCGACGTGGTGTTGAAGCAACTGGAGGGTGCGCGCCAACAGAGAATCATCGGCGCGCCGCTCGAAGCAAAAGTAAGTCTGTCCGCGAGCGGCGACGCATACCAGCTTCTGCGGGAATACGCGCAAGAGCTTCCAGCGCTGTTTATCGTCTCTCAAGTGGTGGTCGAGCCGGGAGACGATATCGGTGTCCGCATCGAGCGGGCCGACGGGACCAAGTGCGAGCGCTGCTGGAAGTACACGACCGACGTCGGCGCCAATACGGAGTTCCCGGCGGTCTGCGCCGCGTGCGCCCGCGCCATCCTCGCCGATCTTTCACAAGGCGAATGATTCCATGCTCCGCCGCCTCTTCCCATTCGCCATTGCGGCCGCGGTTTTCGTGCTCGACAGAATCACCAAGTGGATTATTCAGACGCGGGTGACGGCATGGGACAGCCTCGTCGTCATTCCGGACTTTTTCAACATCGTACACGCGGAAAATCGCGGCGCGGCGTTTGGAATCTTTTCCGAATCGTCGGGCGTCTGGCATAAGTTCCTGCTGATCGGCCTTTCGCTGGCCGTCCTGATATTTATCGGCGCAATGCTGTGGCAGCAGCGCTCTACCAGTTTTCGGCGGCAATGGATACTGCGCGCCGGGCTCGGCCTGGTTCTGGGGGGCGCGCTCGGCAACGTTTACGACCGCATCGCAACCGGAACCGTCACCGATTTCCTGGAATTCTATATCGGCGACCATCAGTTCCCCTCGTTCAATGTCGCCGACAGCGCCATCACCACTGGAGCCGGGCTATTATTGCTGGATATGTGGCGCTCGCGGGAACGGAAATCATCCGGAGCCGGCGAGCGCCAAAAGATATAGGAGCGAATGTTTCCGAAGCTGATTTCCATCGGCGGCTTTTATCTGCCCACCTACGGCGTCTTGGTCGCGCTGGCATTCCTGGTTGCGTTAAGCGTCACCGTTCACCTGGCGCGCAGGTCGGGCCTGGATGGTGAATTGATTACGAATCTCGCCGTCTATTGCGCGCTCGCCGGATTGGCCGGCGCCAAGGCGCTGATGATCGTATTCGATCTCAATTACTATCTACGGAACCCATCCGAGATCTTTTCGTTTGCGACGCTGCAGGCGGCGGGCGTCTTTCAGGGCGGCTTTGTGCTGGCGATTGTGACGGCGTTTCTCTACATGCGCCGCCACTCGCTGCCGTATTTGCGGACGGCGGACGCTTTCGCGCCCGGCATCGTCATCGGTCATGCGATCGGGCGGATAGGCTGCTTCGCGGCCGGCTGCTGCTGGGGGAAAGAATGTTCCCTGCCCTGGGCGGTTACTTTCCGCAATCCGGACGCGAATCAACTTGTCGGCGTGCCGCTGAATGTGCCCCTGCATCCCACACAACTGTACGAGATGATCGCCTATGGCATCGTCTTCGTAATCCTTTATTTGCGTTTCCGCCACGCCCATCCGGCCGGGGAAATTCTCGGCCTGTATCTGGTGCTCGCCTCCGCGGCGCGCTTCGTCATCGAGTTCTATCGCTTTCACGAGCAGGCATTGCCGTTCGGCCTGCCGCTCTCGATTACCCAGTGGATCGCGCTCGCGTTGCTGGTGCTCGGCGTGTGGCTGCTGTTTTACGCGCGCCGCCACCCCGCCCCCATCGCGCCACGCCCCGCCCGGTTGGTTCCGGGAGTGCGGCACAGAAGTGAGACGTAGGCCCGGCGCGCTTCCCAGTAGTCTTCGAACCGGCCATTGGCTCCGCGGACGGTCCAAAACATACCCGATTCTTTTGAGAGGAGAACCGATTACGGTTTTGCTGCAAGCGCGCGCATGGCTTCAAGACAAGAAACGGGCCGCGTGATCGAGAGATCTTGAAACCTGCGCGGGCCATCCTCGCGGATCTGTGCGAGCTCGGCGTTGAAGTTCTGCAAACGAACAACCAAGTTAGGGTAGGCCAGTCACCCCGCACGAAAATCAAAGGTACTTTTTTTTGGAGATTCGGAATTTCTGGAGGACCACGATTCCATCCTCACGGAGGCGCGCAGCCTCCGGCTTCATGGTTCTTCAGGGAGTTCGCTGGAAATCGAGTGTTGCCGCAATGATGAAGCAAGTTCCGCGGGAAAAGATTCCCGGCCGCATTATCTTCGGCACTGCGCAGTTCTACGGTGTTCCCTCGATTACCCGCGATCGCCGAATTCGGTCGTCCGCCATGAAGTCCGTGTGGTGAAACAGCCGGGGGCCCGCCACATCCATTTGAAGACGCCCCAATGGAACAAATCCTCCCGCCCGAGCGTTATACTCTGAGAAGCCGGAGGAACTCATGGCACTTCGAGACTTTATCAAGAAGCAGTTCATAGACGTCATCCAGTGGACCGAGCCGGAGGACGGCCTGCTCGCCTACCGGTACCCCATGCAGGACATGGAGATCCAGAACGGCGGCAAGCTCACCGTGCGCGAATCGCAAATGGCGGTTTTCGTCAATGAGGGCAAAATCGCCGACGTCTTTCCTCCCGGCCTCTACACCCTCAACACTCAGACGCTGCCGATTTTGACGTACCTGATGAATTGGGATAAAGCGTTTCAGTCTCCCTTCAAAAGCGACGTCTACTTTCTCTCGACGCGCATTCAGGTGGATCAGCACTGGGGCACCGCCACTCCCGTCACCATTCGCGACCGGGAGTTCGGCGCCATCCGCCTGCGCGGCTACGGCATCTACTCCTATCACGTCGCCGATCCGCGAGTATTTCACACCAAGGTCAGCGGCACGCGCGAACTGTATCGCGTCGCCGACTTGGAAGGCCAGCTTCGTAACACCATCATCGCCCGCATGACGGACATGTTCGCGCAGAGCAACGTCCCGTTCCTCGACATGGCCGCCAACCAGGCTGCGGTCGGCGAAAAGATTGCCGCCGCGGTCACGCCCGCGCTCGCCGGTCTCGGCCTCGCTCTCGACAGTTTCGTCATGGAGAACCTGTCGCTGCCCGACGAGCTGCAGAAACTCCTCGACCAGCGCATCGGCATGAACATGCTCGGCGACCAACGTTATACGCAGTTTCAGGTGGCGCAATCGCTCCCCATCGCCGCGGGGAATGAAGGCGGCGGCGCGGCCGGCATTGGCGTCGGCCTCGGGGCAGGTCTCGCCATGGCGCAAAGCATGATGAACTCCATGCCGGGAATGGGCGGACCAACTCCACCAGCGCCCGCGCCGCCCGCGCCCGCTCCAGTTGGCTCCGGGCCTGCGGCTCCTCCCGTCGGCGGAGCGGCCTCCGACACCAAGTTCTGTGTCGAGTGCGGGAACAAGATGCCGCGCAAATCCAAATTCTGTCCCGAGTGCGGCAAGCCGCAAGAGTAATTTGTCGACCGGAACCGGTATCGGCGGCCGCGAATGGATTGTGGAGGCGCACGGCTGTCCCGCCGCCCTCCTCACCGATCTCCCGCGCTTACAAGCGCTTTTCACGCGCCTCATTGAGGAAATGGAGTTGCATCCCATTCATCCGCCCACCTGGCACAAGTTCCCGGTAACCGGCGGCGTCACCGGCCTCAGTTTGCTCGCCGAATCGCATCTCGCCTGCCACACTTTTCCCGAGTACGGTTCCTTGTGCTTGAATGTATTCTGCTGCCGTCCGCGCCCGGATTGGAATTTTCAGTCGTATCTGGAGACCGAATTCGGCGCGTCGTCCGTGCGTGTGCGGCGGGTTGAAAGACCGTACCAAACGATATAATTTCTCCCCATGGCCCAACGCGTCGCCAACTGTCCAAGCTGCGGAGCGCCCATCCAATTCATCTGGTCCGGCGCGGTGCAAACCGTCTGCCCGTTCTGCCGCTCCATTCTGGTTCGCGACGACATCGACCTTCGCAAGGTGGGCCAAGTCGCCGATCTGCCGCCTGACAGCTCCCCCATTCAGCTCCGCACGGAAGGCATCTACCGCAATAAAGCCTTCGTCATCGCCGGCCGCATCCTCTATGAATACGAGCAAGGCGGCTGGAACGAATGGCATGCTGTGTTTAACGATGGCACAAGCGGCTGGATCGCCGACGCGCAATCCGAATACGACGTTTCATTCCTAGTTACCACCCCGCAGGCGCTGCCGCCATCGGGCGACGCCTACCGCGGCAAGCAGTACGTGTTTGACAACACGCCGTTCGATGTGACGTCGCGCACGGAGGCGCACTACGCCGGAGTCGAAGGCGAACTCCCGTTTCAATATTGGGATAAAACGGACGTCGTATTCGCCGACCTGCGCTCCCGCGACGGCCGCTTCGGAACCATCGACTACACGGAGAATCCGCCGCTGCTCTATCTCGGCGAGCCGGTGGAATTCGACGATCTGCATTTCAAAAATCTCCGCCAGTTTGAGGGATGGTCCTGATGGGCAGCCCGCTCGTCACTCCGCCGGTCGTTAAAGTGCGCGCGCTGTTCTGCCCCAATTGTGGCGGCGTGGTGCAACTGCGCGGCTACGCTCACACGCTCACCGCCGTGTGTACCAATTGTTTCACCGTGCTCGACACGTCCACGCCGGCCGTGCGTGTCCTCCAGGCCGCTCAGGAACAACTCCGGCGCCAGCCCACCATTCCGCTCGGAACACGCGGCAAATTCCAGAACACGGTTTTCGAGATCATTGGTTTTCAAGTCTGTCAGGTGACCGATGACACCACCATCTACGAATGGAACGAGTACGTGCTTTTCAATCCCTACAAAGGATTCCATTACCTGGTGGAATATCAGGGTCATTGGAATTTCGTCAGTACCGTCAAGGCTTCGCCCGCGCTTACAAAATCAAGTGGCAAGCCCGCTGCCATATTCGGCGGCCGCGTCTATGTTCATTTCCAAACCGCCGCCGCCAAGACTGTATTCGTCATGGGTGAATTTCCCTGGCGTGTCCAGGTCGGCGAGACCGTGGAGGACCAGGATTACATCGCGCCTCCCTACATGCTCTCCGCCGAAAATACCGCCAACGAAGTGGTCTGGTCGCTCGGCGAATACCATACGGGAGCCGGAATCGCACGGGCGTTCCAACTCAAAACCGCCCTTCCTCCGCCCATCGGCGTCTACGAGGATCAGCCCAACCTCCATCGCGCGCGCGTCAAAAGCGCGTGGACCCTCTGCTTCTGGATGTTGATGGCGCTGGTCTCGCTCGCCGCTGTGCTCTCCATGTTGGAGCTCAACCGCGATGTGTTCGACCAGAAGTACAGCTTCCACGCGCCTTTCACGGGCGCGCCGGCCACGCCCACTGACGCCGCGTTCGTCACCCCGGTCTTCGATCTAAAGGGACACACCTCGAACGTCCAGATTCAACTTCGCACCGACCTTGACAACAACTGGGCCTACTTCGCGCTCGCTCTCATCAATAACGACACCAGTGAAGCTTTGGACTTCGGCCGCGAAGTCAGCTACTACCACGGCAGCGATAGCGACGGCCGCTGGACTGAGGGCAAGCCAAACGATTCCGTTACCCTCCCCTCCATTCCGCCCGGCCGTTACTATCTTCGCGTGGAGCCGGAGATGGACACGCAATCCGCCTCCACCAGCTACCGCGCGCACGATGTCAGCTACGAGCTGACGGTCCGCCGCGACGTGCCCAACTACGTCTGGTATTGGCTGGCGGCGTTTCTGTTGCTGCTTCCACCCCTCGCTGTGTGGTACCGTTCCTTTACCTTCGAGCGCCAACGATGGATGGACAGCGACTACGGATCGTTCAGCTCCTCCTCACGCGCTTCGTCGTCGGGAGATGACAACTGATGCGCCATCCCATCTATCTGACCTACAGTTTGCTGCTACTGCTGACGGTGGCTACCGCCGAAATTCGCGGCTGGGGCTTCACCCACGTGAATCAACTGAAGAACGTTCCCAAAACGGTGCGTGACAATCCCGGCTCCTACCGTTCGCACTACGGCTTCTATCCTCGTTATTTTGGAGGCAAATAAAATGGGTGATTTTCATCCTGCGTACCTATTGAACGCGGTGATCTACGCCGCTCTTGGCATCCTGATTTTCATCGCGGCGTTTTCGCTCATCGACCGCGCCACCCCGTATCACCTGTGGAAAGAGATTGTGGAAGACAAGAACATCGCGCTGGCAATTTTGATTGGAGCCATGTCCATCGGCATCTGCATCATCATCGCCGCCGCCGTACACTAAAGTCTTCCGGTGCCTGTTGTCCTCTTCATCTCCGTTTTCCTGATCGCCGCGTGCGGCCTTATCTATGAGCTGATCGCCGGCACGCTCGCCAGTTATTTGCTGGGAGATAGCATCTTCCAGTTTTCCACCGTTATCGGCGCATACCTGTTCGCCATGGGCATCGGCAGCTACCTGTCGCGATTCCTGCGCCGCGGCCTCGTCGCGCGCTTCGTCGCCATCGAGCTGATGGTCGGCATGGTCGGCGGCTTCTCTTCCTCCGCGATGTTCCTCGCTTTCGCCTACACCCAAAGCTTCCGCTTCGTTTTATATCTCCTCGTCATTGCTGTCGGCACATTGGTGGGCCTCGAAATACCGCTGTTGATGCGGATCTTGAAAGAGAAATTTCAATTCCGCGAGCTGATCGCCCACGTCCTCACGTTCGATTACCTGGGCGCCCTCGGCGCCTCATTGTTGTTTCCCATAGTGCTGGTGCCCAAGCTCGGCATGGTGCGTTCCGCGCTGCTGTTCGGCTTGGTGAACGCCGGCGTCGCCCTGTGGTCCACGTTCCTGTTTCGCGAGCATCTCGGCGGCCGCGCCACGCTGCGCGCCGGTTCCATTGCCGTCGTCGTCATGCTCTGCGGCGGCATGGCGCTCGCCGATAAAATTTCCGCCAGCGCCGACAATAATCTCTACGCCGACGAAGTCATCTTCTCCCGCAACACGCGCTACCAGCGCATCGTCCTCACTAAGTGGAAGGACGATCTGCGTCTCTTCCTCAACGCCCATCTCCAGTTCAGCTCACGCGACGAATACCGCTATCACGAAGCGCTGGTCCATCCCGGTCTCGCCGCGCGCCCCGGCGCCCGCCGCGTGCTGGTGCTCGGCGGAGGCGACGGCCTCGCGGTGCGCGAGATCCTGAAGTACCCCGATGTCCAGAGCATCACACTCGTCGATCTCGATCGCGAGATGACGACACTGTTCACCACGCACCCGCTGCTCTCCAGTCTCAACAATCATTCGTTCAGCCAGCCGCGCGTCCACGTTGTCACCGCCGACGCGTTTCCATGGCTCGAATCGAATACCGATCCCTTCGATTTCATCGTCATCGATTTCCCCGACCCCACCAGCTATTCGTTAGGCAAGCTTTACACCACCACGTTTTACCGCCTGGTTGCCAAACACCTGAGCCGTGGCGCGTTTTTAGTCGTCCAAAGCACGTCGCCATTATTCGCCCGGCAATCCTATTGGTGCATCGTCGACACGCTGAAGCAGGCCGGCCTGTTGACGTACCCGTATCACGTCTACGTCCCATCGTTCGGCGAGTGGGGTTTCGTGCTCGCCGGCTTTTCTCCCTACGAACCTCCAACCGCCGTCCCGGCCGGCCTCCGGTTTCTCTCTGCCGCCAATATTCCGGAGATGTTTCAATTCCCCATCGACATGAAACCCGTGCGGGCCGAATCGAATCGTCTCAACGATCAGGTTCTAGTCCGCTACTACGAAAAAGAATGGCGCGACATCGCCCGCTAATGGCTCCGCCCGCCGATCCTGCCATTCTGCGCCGCGCGCATAAGCAACCGGCACCTCCCAAACTGAACCGCGCGCGTAAGCAAGCGGTACCTCCCAAACTGAGCCGCGCGCGCAAGCAAGCGGTGCGGAAATTCTCTGCCTTTCCGGATTGGCCACACTTATGAGCGCGTCGCGCCGCAAATTCCTAAGCGCCGCGCTCGTCGGCCTCACCGCCAAAGCCGAAAGGCCCATCGCCGGATCGTTCGTCAACGACAGTTTTCCCGTCGGCCACCGCATGAGGGATCATGCCGCGTTCCACCAGCCCGCGCGCGTGGAAACAATACCGCTCGTTATTGTCGGCGGTGGCGTGGCTGGCCTGTGCGCCGCGTGGCGCTTGAACAAACGCGGCTTTCGCGATTTCGTCGTTCTTGAAATGGAGCCGCAGGCCGGCGGCAACTCCCGCTGGGGCCAGAACGAAATCTCCCGCTATCCGTGGGCGGCCCATTACGTCCCGGTCCCCAACAAAGAGGCCCTCTTAGTGCGCGAGCTATTCGAAGAAGTCGGCCTGCTCAAAGGCGGCAATTGGGATGACCGTGCGCTGTGCTTCGATCCGCAAGAGCGTCTGTTTTTACACGGCCGCTGGCAGGAGGGCATAGAACCTGAGCTTGCCGCCACGCCCCGCGATCGCGACCAGTACCGCCGATTCTATGCGCGCATGAAAAACTTTCGCGCATCGGGCGAATTCACCATCCCCATGGAGATCGGCGCCAAACCCGGCTCCCCGCTCGATCGCCTCTCCATCGAAAATTGGCTTGCGCAGGAAAAGTTCGACTCGCCCTACCTTCGCTGGTACGTCAACTACGCGTGCCGCGACGATTACGGCGCGTTGGCGAAAGACACCTCCGCCTGGGCCGGCATTCACTACTTCGCTTCTCGGGCGCCGGAAGACAAAGGCCCGCTCACGTGGCCCGAGGGCAACGGCTGGATTACCCAGCGCCTGTTGGAACGAATAGGCCACTACGTCCGAACTGCCGCGCCGGTCTACCGCATAACGCATCAAGGCCATCGCCTGCGCGTATTCACCGAGGACACCGCCTACGACACCGAAGCCGTGATTTTCGCCGCTCCGACATTTCTCGCGCATTACGTTTTGGAGAATGCGCCGCCCGCCGAGGGCTTTGTTTACTCTCCGTGGCTCACCGCGAACCTGACGCTCGATCGCTGGCCCAGGGAATCGGGCATTGAACCGGCCTGGGACAACGTTCTCTACGACTCCCCCGCTCTCGGCTACGTCGTCGATACACATATGACGTTGCGCTCGGTTGTCGATCGCACCGTCTGGACCTACTACTGGTCTCTGGCGGAGCGCTCACCCGCGGACAGCCGCCGCTTGCTTCTCGAAAAGGATTGGTCCTATTGGCGCGACGCCATCCTCAACGATCTTGGCCGCGCGCATCCCGACATCCGCCAGTGCGTATCCCGCATCGACGTCATGCGAATCGGCCACGCCATGGCCCGCCCAATTCCCGGCTTCCTGAATTCCGGACAACGCCGCCGCTGGACCGAAGCCCCCGGCAACATCTTCTTCGCGAACTC
>JBDTAT010000739.1:0-3745 GCA_039924505.1 Bryobacteraceae bacterium | reverse complement strand
GCCCGGATCGGCGGCCAATTCGAAATGGCGCGTTTGCGGCGGGCGGCGTCGGAGCGCGAGCGCGAATTGCGCAACAAAGCCGGCCTGCGGCGCGCCCAATTCGAAACCCTGCTCAACAACGCTCCCCTCGGCGTGTATCTGGTCGATGGAGACTTCCGTATCCGCCAGGTCAATCCCACCGCTCTTCACGCGTTCAGAAATATTCGGGATCTGATCGGCCGGGATTTTGACGAGGTGATCCGCGTGCTATGGCCTACAGCCTACGCGGATGAAATGGTCGAACGATTCCGTCACACGCTCGAAACCGGAGAGCCGTATTTTGTTCCCGAAAGAATCGAGGAACGCCTTGACCTCGGCGTGCGCGAGTTCTATGAATGGCAGATCCATCGCATTCAGCTTCCCGAGGGCCACGATGGTGTCGTTTGCTATTTCCGCGACATCTCCGCCCAAGTGTCCGCCCGTTTAGCGGCCGCCGAATCCGGGGAACGCTTGCGCTTTATGGCTGAGTCCATGCCGCAAAAAATCTTCACCGCCACAACTACCGGGGACATCGATTATCTCAACCAGCAATGGGTGGAGTTTACCGGGCTGTCTCTTGAACGGATTAAGAATTGGGGCTGGACCCAGTTCGTCCATCCCGGCGACGTCGAAGAAAACGTCCGGGTGTGGAAGCAGTCCATCGATACCGGCGAACCCTTCCAATTCATTCAACGGTTCCGGCGCGCGGATGGCGTGTACCGCTGGCACCTCAGCCGCGCTCAAGCGCTGCGCGATTCCTCCGGCAAAGTTTCCATGTGGATCGGCTCGAACACCGAAATACATGAACAGAAGGAAATCGAGGTGGAATTGCGCCGGGCGAACGAAAATCTAAGCCAATTTGCCTTCGCCGCCGCGCACGATTTGCAGGAGCCGTTACGCATGATCACCTCGTATTCGCAGATGCTTCTGAAAGGATACCGTGGCCAACTCGATGGCGAGGCCTCGGTTTGCGTGGACTTTATCACGGCAGGCGCCAAACGCATGCGCGACCTGCTGTCGGACCTCCTCACGTATACCCAGGTGGGCACAACGGCGGAGCGGGAGGCGGAACCCATTGACCTTAATCTCGTCTTTCAAACGGCCGTGCAGAACCTCGCGGCTGCCACTAACGATAGCGGCGCCGCGATCGCCAGCGAGCCTTTACCCAAAGTGCTTGGTCACGAGGCCCACTTCGTTCAGTTATTCCAGAATCTGATCGGTAACGCGATCAAGTACCGCGGCAAGCGTTCCCCGCGGATTCATATTTCCGCCGGGGAGCGCACCGGCGAGTGGCGCTTTGCGGTGGCCGACAACGGCATGGGAATCGCTCCGGAGTACCATAAGACGATTTTTGGAGTGTTCAAAAGGCTCCACGGAAAATCTATCCCCGGCACTGGCATCGGATTGGCCATCTGCCAACGCGTCGTCGAGCGTTACGGAGGCCGTATCTGGATCGAATCGCAACTCGATCAAGGGTCCACGTTCTATTTCACGTTACCCGTGATGCGCGGAGAAACCGGCGATCTCTGAACGGGACTATTATGCTTGCAGTCGGCATCGGCTCCGTTTGGGTATCCAATTCACTCAGCCGACGCAGGACTGGGGTTCTTCGTGGGGTGGGCGGAGTTCATAGTCTCTTGCTCTTCCTCGTTCGGGTGGCTATAATCACTTGGAGCTCCGGACGGGCTCGCGGCCGGGTCGTCGAAGGGCGGGTGCTCTGCTCATCGGTAAATCCGGCTGCAATGAAGAGAATTGTTATCTAGGTGAAAATCGGAGATTTCCAATTATGATGAGAGAAAAACTCGTAGTCCCGGCGACGCTGCTCTTAGCTGCGTCGCTTTCTTGGCAGGCAAACGCCGCCACAATCGACTTCGGCTTCGCAGGCGCTGGGGTAAGCGGCACGGTCGCGTTGACTTATGGCGCAGCCACGGACGCCAAGGATCCCCAAGCCTTTGAGGTCACCGGAATTAGCGGTACCTTCTCTGACTCGAATAATGGCCTCAACATCGTCAACGCACCGATCGGCCCGCTCGAGCCGATCAAGCACGACACGCCGGAGCCCACCAACTTGCTGGCGCCCCACGATTTCAGCAAGTTCGCGGTAACGGCGGGCCTGCCCCCGGCCAACAACGGCTTTCTGACCTATGACAACCTCTTCTATCCCGGCGGCTCGCCGCCAACCGCCTCCGACTACATGGTGCATGGCGGATTCCTCGATATTTACGGGCTTCTCTTCGACATCGGCAACGGCAGAGTAGTCGACTTCTGGAGCAACGGTGACTTCAGCGGCACCGGCGCCGGTCCCATCGATTACGGCGTCGCGGTCGCTACCCACGGTGCGTCGTTGGATTATGCCGGTGGTGGCGTGACGGTGACTCCGGAGCCCGGCGGGCTTGGCCTGCTCGGCAGCGGGCTGCTGCTAGCCATGCTGGTCTGGCGGCGGCGTCATGCCCGTCAGAGGCCGCTGTAAAAGAATAGTCGCAACCGCCGGAAAGCCCGAGACGCGATAACAACTGTATGGTTGTACGCCCTCGGGCCCTCCTTATATGTGCTGAACGAGAAGAACCGGTCGACAAGCGCGCCAACCCTGAGATGGGGGCCGGCTTTGGGCCGCATCTTTATCTGCGAAAACGGTCGCAGGCTCATCCGCGGCGATTTTTCGAGCGTTATCCGAAATCGCTTGGACGGGATGCGCATTTGGTTCCGTTTCGCAAAAACCACCGCTACCCGCCCGGGTAGTTTTTAAGTCGCGTCTAAGGTTGATCGGTACTGGCGTCCTGGAGCGCCGTGCAGCACCATGGTAGTGGGAGCGTTTCCATGCGCCTAAATTGGTATTTTCTGCGGATTGCGGTGGCGTGCGCGGTGGCTGGCGCACCCGCTTTTGGACAAGCGTTGGCTGAACATGCCGCGGCCGCCAGCGGCGGGTCGGCGGCCGGCGCGGCGGGCAAAACCGTGAGCCAGTCCGTCACCAAGGTCTTCGGCGGAATCGGGACGCCGCTCGACCGGGCCAGCCAAACCGGCGGCGCCACCACCGCGCGGTCTGTTCCGAAAGCATCCAGCGCGCCCGAGGTCACCGGATCGGCCGCCGCCCCAACGCCCGCGCCCGCTGTCCGGAAATCGCCGCGCGCGCATGCAGTTCGCGTGTCGCGTGAAATTTTACCTCCCGCGAACTCCGTGGCGAGTTCCGCGAGCCGGGTCCGGTCTGCGTCATCGGTCCGGTATTCAGCCCCGCCGATTCCGGTTCCCACGACGGCGGATTTCAAGAAAATCAGACTCGGCGCCACCCGGCTGTCGGTCGTATCGAAGCTCGGCCCTCCCTCCGACGGCATTCAGATTCCGGAGGACGATGGCCACTTGACCGAGGTCATGCACTACGCCGCGCGCGGCGCCGATCTCGGCACGGTGCGGATGAGCGACGGAGTGGTAACGGAAGTTCGCGCCGCCAACTAACAGCCCCAGACTCGCGGCCGAACCGAACCGCGCGGTGTTACCGAACCTCGCCGTGTTACCAAACCGTGGCGTATTCATCGAACCTTTCCGGGATGCTACCGAGCCGTGACCGTGAGGGAGCGGTGCTTGTCCCCGCGCCCTACCCCAACTTCGCGCGCACGCGCTCTGACAGCGCCTTCCCATCCACGCGCTTGCCCGCAAGTTTCGCCTGCGCCGCCTTCATTACCACGCCCATCTGCTTGGCGGCCGTTGCGCCCGTTTCCGTCAGCGCGGCCGT
>JBDTAT010000738.1:0-3539 GCA_039924505.1 Bryobacteraceae bacterium | reverse complement strand
GCTTCCCGCGCTCTACAAGGACTACAACATATCGAAGGATCCGGAGCGCCATGGGATTGGCGGATCGAGCTCGGGCGCCATTGCCGCGTTCACCGTCGCGTGGGACCGGCCGGACCAGTTCCACAAGGTGCTGAGTAACGTCGGTAGTTTTACGAACATTCGCGGCGGCAACGCCTATCCGGGCATTATTCGGAAGAGCGAGCGGAAGCCGCTGCGTGTATTTCTCGTCGATGGCCGGAATGACAATCGCGGGCTAAGAGCCGATGGAAGCTACGATCAGGCGCGCGATTGGTTTTATCAGAACGTTCAGATGCAGCAGGCTCTCACTGAAAAAGGATACGACGTGAATTACGCGTGGGGAATTCAGCGGCACGGGCAGAAGATGCTGCAGACGGTTTTCCCGGACATGATGCGCTGGCTGTGGCGCGACCACGGCGTTTCGACGGACGTACACGATACGGTTGAGCGGTCGTTCAACGCGCCTGCGAAACAACCATAACATTTCCGGGACTTCCGGAAAATAATTCGACACCATCGCGCCGTTTCGCGGTATCATCCTGTAATAACGTAACGCTGGCTAATGACATCCGGCTCCGAGCCGGTGTCAAACCACAAAGCTTCAGGAGAACCAAAATGCACAAATCACAAATTTTGCTGGCCGTGTTGTTACTCGGTGCGGCGGGACTATTGGCGCAAAGCGACCGCGGCACAATTACGGGAACGGTTTCGGATCCGGCGGGGGCGGTGGTTCCCGGCGCACCGGTGATGGCAATCAATGCCCAGACCGGAATCCAATCAAAAACGGTGACTACATCCACGGGCAACTATACGCTCGGGTCGCTTCCGGCGGGCGTGTACGACGTGACGGTGGAGGCGTCGGGGTTCAAGAAACACATCCAAAAGGGAGTTCAAGTCCAGGTGGCGGAGACCGAGCGGGTGGATGCGGCGCTGGAGGTGGGCGCCACTTCGGAATCTGTAACGGTAACGGCCGACGCGGCCATCCTGAAAACGGAAGACGCGGAACAGAGTGAGACATATTCCGGCAACCGCCTGAATTCGCTGCCGATTAATTTCGGAATTGGCGGCGGTGCGATCCGGAATCCATTGAGTTTTGTCGAGCTGGCGCCGGGCACGAGCCTGAACGGCTGGAACGACATCAAGGTGAACGGCGCGCCTAATGGCTCGTTCCGAATCATCTTTGAAGGTCAGGATACGACCAGCGACTTGAATCCAAGGGTCTCGGATGAATCGCAGCCGTCGATGGAGTCGATTCAGGAGTTCACGTTGCAGACCAGCAACTACGCGCCTGAGTTCGGCCAGGTGACCGGCGGTCTGTTCAACTTCACCGCGCGGTCCGGCACGAACCAATTTCATGGCAGCGCTTACGATTACTCGACCAATGAAGACCTGGGCGCAGGACAACCGTTCACCAATAGTGGAAATGGCCACCTGATCCGTCCTCCGAACCGGCAGAACGACTTCGGAGCGACCATCGGGGGACCGGTATTGATCCCGAAGCTGTTTAACGGCCGCGACAAGACGTTCTTTTTCTTCAGCTACGAAATGTACCGCAAGCATCAGGGGACCGACACTTTCGGGACGGTGCCGACGCCGGCAATGCGGAATGGCGACTTCAGCTCCATTCTTACTGGAAAGGTTCTGAATACGGATCCGCTGGGGCGTCCGATTCTAGAGAACACGATCTACGATCCGTCCACCACGTCGACGACGTCCAGCGGCGCGACGGTGAGCAACCCATTTCCGAACAACATGATTCCGCTGAACCGGCTGGACCCGGTCGCGGTAAAAATCCAGTCGCTGATTCCTCTGCCGACCAGAGCCGGAAACGTGAATAACTTCGAGGAGCGATACATCACCAGCAAGATTCAGGCGATCCCGACGATTAAGATCGACCACAACTTCAACGAGCGGATGCACCTGTCCGGTTACTACTCCTCCCAGCGCACCGACAAAGACAATTCCCAGGACGGTTTCCCCGACCCGATCTCCGCGCGCCGCGCACAGTTCATCCGCAGCAACACGGTGCGGCTCAACTTCGATTACACGGTTAGCCCGACGATCCTGTTGCACCTCGGCGCCGGATTTGAGCGGTATCACAATCCGGACACGGCGCCGCCCTCGATTACGGGATACGACGTCTCGCAGTTGGGCTTAAAAGTCGCGGCGGGTCCGGGTTTCCCGCAGTTCACCGGGATTGGCAACAATTCATTTGGAGGCGTGAACGAAGCGAACGGCGCGGGCAACGCGATCGGGCCGGTGAATGAGAACCTTTACGTGGATAACAAGCCCACCGGCGTGGCCAGCGTCACGATCTCCCACGGCAGCCATTCCTTTAAGGTGGGCGGCGAATGGCGGCTGGACACATTCACGAACCTGAACTACCTGGCAACGTCCGGCAATTATGGATTCAGCACGAACCAGACCGCACTGCCTTCGACCAATGGCCAGAATTTGAATGGCGGGGCCGTGGGTTTCGGGTACGCGAGCTTCTTGCTAGGTCTGGCGAATACCGGCAGCGTGGGGAACGCGCAAGACCCGCAGTATCGCAAGATGGCGTGGGGCATGTTCGCGCAGGACACCTGGCGAATGACGCGCAAGCTGACCGTCACATACGGGTTACGCTACGACTATCAGCCGGCGCCGCACGAACTGTATCACCGCACCAGCGAGTTTGCTCCGACAGTGCCGAATCCGTCCGCGGGTGGATTGCTGGGCGCGACCCTTTACGAAGGCACGGGGCCCGGGCGCTGCGGATGCAACTTTACGACCACCTATCCCTACGCGATTGGCCCGCGCGTGGGCGCGGCTTACCAGTTAGATCCCAAGACCGTGATTCGAGCCGGCTGGGGACTGACGTACGCGCAGGCGCCGAACTTCAATTACATCGGCGGCGGAAATTCACTGGGGATGGGTTTTAACTCCATCAGCTTTTCAAATCCCAATTTCGGCGCGCCCGCCTATCAGTTGAGCAACGGCTTAAACTACGACCCCAGCGCGCTGTATGCGGCCACTTATGCGGTGGGAATTCGGCCCGATCCGGGCCAGATCGATTCGCCCCCGGCGCTGGTGGACCGCAACGGCGGCCGGCCACCGCGGATGAATCAGTGGAACATCAGCTTGCAGCGTGAGCTGACCAAAGACCTGGTGGTGGAAGCGGCGTACGTGGGGAATCGAGGCGTCTGGGAGCAGGCGAACGCGCTGGTGAATCTCAACGCTTTAACACCGCAGCGCATCGCGCAATCCGGGCTGAACGTCAATAATGCGAACGACTTGGCGCTGCTGACGTCGAAACTCAATAGTCCGGCGGCGCAGGCGGCGGGATTTACAGCTCCCTACGCCGGCTACTCGCTGAACAATACGGTGGCGCAGAGCCTGCGGCCCTTCCCGCAATTCGGAACGTTAAACGAGATGTGGGCGCCGCTGGGCAATAGCTGGTACGACGCGCTACAGGTAAAGCTTACCAAGCGCTTCTCACGCGGGCTGGAACTTACGGCGAACTATACGCGATCGAAGAATCT
>JBDTAT010000737.1:0-3258 GCA_039924505.1 Bryobacteraceae bacterium | reverse complement strand
GCGCCACCGGCTGCGGCTTCTCGATGAAGCCGTGGATCTCGATATCGCCGTTCGCCGTCAGCCGGATTTTGCGCGACGGGCTGTCGCCGGCGTAGACCACGCGAATTTTATACTCCGCGTTCGGATCGAGACCTGTATAGCGCATCTCAAGCGGCGTATCGTTGAGCGACCCCGCGTGCGTCCACCACGATTTCGGCCAATACGGGCGGCCGGCGAAACCGACCATGGACGATTCAAGAAACGCGGGATCCTTCTTGTATCCCGGCCGCCGGACCAGATGCGGCTGCGCGGTGAGATCCCCCAGGTCGTCGTAGAAGCCGCCCGGACCCGGATTCGTCCAGTTGAGAATCTCGTCCAGACCTTTCATCCGGCTGGCTTCGTCGTTCATCTTGCGCAACTCGTCGAAGCGCAGCTTCAACCATACGCGGTTATTCAGCGGCCGGTCGATAGTGTCGAGGTTGGCGCCGCGGCCGACGGCAATGGCCTGGTAACGCGGCACGCTCAACTGCATGTGGATGCTTTGAAACAACGCCTCGGCCAGCTCAAACGTGCGGGCGCGCCACGGATCGCCTTCGAGCGATTTGTCCAACACCTGCTCGGCCTCCGCCATCGCGTCCGTTGCGCCGATGCGCGGAGCGTCCCGCAGTTTGTCGAGAGCGGTGCGCTCGGCGGCGGTTTCAAACAGCAGCCGGCGGCGGGTATAGGCGTCGTAGTAGGCGCGGTAAAGGCCCTGCTGGAAGCGCCAGTTTTCCTTCACCTGCGGCGTCGCTTCGCGCTCCATGGACTGAAACTGCTCGAGCGTCGTATAAACACTTTCGTTGGTCTCAAGCGGCCCGCGCCAATCCCGTTCCAGCGCCATCAGACCTTGCGCGAAGGAATCGGCGAACCGGTCGCCGATGAAGTATTTGCTGAAATCGCGCAGAATGTCGATCGGCTTGCGCTCCGGATCCCAGCCGAGCGCGCTCCAGATAAATTTGTTGACGTCGTCGTTGCAGCCCTCCGAATACGTAATGAACCCGATGCCGTAGGATTGGAACAGACGAAAGATATTCGTCTCGTCCACGGGGCGCGGATTGATGGTTTCCCGCGCTTCGGTGGCTGCGTAGGCGATGTCCCAATCGGGCACCGGATATTGGCTCTGCACGCTGTGCGTGATGTCGGGATAGCGGCGGATGGGATACTTCGCCGGCACCGCGGCGCGCAGTTTCGGCAGGCTGATGTTAATTTGCGGGCCGAACACGACGCCCGACAGCCACGCCGGCTGGTCGCGGTTCAGGATCTGAAAGAACTCCTCCAGCCACGGCTGAGAAAAGCTTTGCGGCGACACCCACATCTGCGCTTTCGGATGATACCGGTGCAGCACTGGCGTCTCTTTTTCGAGCAGCCCCAGCAGATATTTCGGCTCGGTGTGGCCCGGATCGCCGCCCGGAACGAACACGGCGTCGATCCGCGGCAGCCGCTTGAACACCTCGGCCCACTCCTTTAACGCGAAGTCGACCGTCTTTGGATCCGAATAATCCTTGTCCATCGCCGGATACCAGATCCACACGTCCAGTCCGTAGGAGTCTGCGATGCGCGACATCTCGACCATCATCTCCATCGGAGGCAGCGGGAAATGCGGGCTATCGGCGGCGTCGTCCGAGCGCGGCGGAATCAGCTCAACCGCGTTGGTTCCGAAAATTGCGAGATCGCGAATGTACTGGTCCCACATCGGAACCGACCAGCCGTCGTACGCGTTGGTCTTCGGCCGGTATCCGAGTTGGTGGCCGCGCAGCGGATACTTCGGCGCGCTCGCGATGCTAAGGTCTCCCTCCACACCCAGCCGGTCCCGGTCCATGTGCATCTCACGCAGCAGCCGGCCGACGCCGAACAGAACGCCGCGTTCGTCGTTCCCGCGCACCGAAACACCGCTGCGCGAAACTTGCAGGCGATAGCCATCGGCCGGCCCGCTGCCGCGACCGAGAGAAATCACCGGCGCCTCACCCGTCGAAGTGGAGATCGGCAGCCGCAAGCGAGTTCGCTTTTCCACTTCCTCAACCAGCACGGTGGCAGCTTTCTTTTCGCGCGCCGTCGCGTTCGGCTCCAACGTAACGACAGCGTGGCTCAAATCGAGAACAGCGGCCGGCGCCAGCATGGCCAGCAAGGGAAGGAACGGCAAAAAACGAAACACCTTGCGATTATATAACGAGTAGCCCAATGCGTCATCCGCTTTGGGTCAGCGAGTCTTGATCTCGTAAAAGTCGTATGTGATTCGCCACGTCACCTGGCTACCCGGTTCGACATGGAGATGGATGTACGGTTCGGGGCACGCCGTTGTTCGAATCGACCAGAACACGACTTTCTCGAGCGGATGGTCGCCGCGAATCCGCACTCCCGCGCCCGCCTTCGCGTTCTCAATGCGGATGTCGTAATCGCTGGCGCTATTGCCGAAGCCGGAAAGCTCCGTGTGAACGCTCTCCCCCTTCTTCAGCTCCCGCGTGTATCCGATTTGCCGGCCGCGCAATACCCCCGCGCCGTTCAACGGACCCGATGCTTTCAACTCGAACGGAAATGTAATGGTCACGT
This sequence comes from Bryobacteraceae bacterium, assembly GCA_039924505.1. Taxonomy (GTDB): domain Bacteria; phylum Acidobacteriota; class Terriglobia; order Bryobacterales; family Bryobacteraceae; genus JBDTAT01. The sequence continues at coordinate 693 of JBDTAT010000737.1, read as the reverse complement.
CCGGACCAATCGGCAGATGGTCGATCATGAAAAAATTGTGGTCGAACACGGAAGTATCGATTGGCTTATCGCCCGTGTTTTTCAGCGTGTGCTCCAGCACCATCTCCGGCTTGCCTTTCACCATCCGCACCGTCTTGCGGTATACGTAGGCGTAGCCGGCCGGTCCGGCGAGCTTCTGCTGAAACGCGATATCGTTCGGTTTCCGGTGTGTGCTCCACTGGCCGTTATCGACAATGTCGTACGTATTGAACTGCTTATACGCCGGCTCGCTGGGCTTCCGGACCACGCCCACGCCGATGCGGATAAAGGTTCCCCCGGCGGCCGCTTCCTTGTAACCGAGACCGGCATCTCCTGTGTTGAACGACTCGACCGGTCCCATGATGGAGTCGTGGAGCTTCGGATCGTAGCGCTCGAACCATTGGCCGAAATACTCGTGACCCTTGTATTCCAGGCTGGCGATTACTCCCGACCAATCGAACCGCGTCGCGCGATAGTATCCGTCGGCCGCGTCGGGCACATAGAGCTTCGCTTGAATCACGCCATTGGAAATTTCTGCATGCGGAGGTTCCGCTGCCATAAGGCCCGCGCCCGTAATCGCCGCGAAAACGCAACATCCCCAAACCGCCTCCAGCATTCTCATTCCGGTTCCGTTTTCCTCTCCTTCGTAATTCCCGCCAGCGACTTCGCCAGATC
>JBDTAT010000736.1:0-4328 GCA_039924505.1 Bryobacteraceae bacterium | reverse complement strand
AGGTTGATCCAACTACGGGCGCGATCCGGCTGGCCGGTCTTTTTCCGAACCCGGGAAATATACTCCGCCCCGGTCAATATGCCCGCATTCGCGCGGAGACCGGCATCCGAGTCGGAGCGCTGCTTGTGCCGCAACGCGCCGTGACGGAATTACAGGGATCTTATCAGGTGGCCATTGTGGGGAATGACAACAAGGTCCGGATCCAAGCCGTAACGGTCGGCGATCGCGTCGGCCCGCTGTGGATCATAAGCGAAGGATTAAAACCCGGTGAACGCGTCATCGCCGAAGGCGTACAGAAGGTTGGCCCAGGCTTGCAGGTTAACCCTAAGCCCTTGGCGGCCCTGGCTGCGCAAGCGAACGGACGGTAATTCAAATGGCTAAGTTCTTCATCAACCGGCCGATCGTAGCCATGGTGATCTCCATTCTGATGGTGATCGTTGGCACGGTCGCGATTTTCTCTCTGCCGGTTGCGCAATATCCCAACATTGCTCCGCCGGAGATCCGGCTGGATGCAAGTTATACCGGGGCGGATGCGCAGACTATCGAGGAATCGGTCGCGACGCCCATCGAGCAACAGATGAGCGGCGTGGACAACATGACCTATATGTATTCCATCAACGCCATCGGCCGGATGACGATGTACGTGGACTTCGACATCAAGACCGATCCGAATACGGATCAGATTCTGACACAGATGCGGCAGTCCTTGGCGGCCTCCCAGCTTCCGTCCGACGTGAACGCGCTGGGGATAACGGTGAGAAAATCCCTGTCGGCTCCGATGCTGGTCCTCGCGTTGTACTCTCCCGACGGCACGCGCGACGCCGCGTTCCTGGCCAACTACGCGAAGATCAACCTCATCGACCAGCTCTCGCGCGTGCCCGGAGTTGGAAATGTGAACGCCTTCGGCGCGGGAGACTATGCGATGCGGCTCTGGGTGAAGCCGGATCAATTAGCCAAGCTGGGCATCACCGTACCGGAGATTATGCAATGCGGCTCTGGGTGAAGCCCGATCAATTAGCCAAACTGGGAATTACCGTGCCGGAGATTGTCAGCGCGGTAAAGGCGCAAAACACCGTCAACCCGGCCGGCCAGATCGGTGGTGAACCCGTACCCAAAGGGCAGGAGTACACCTACACCGCCATCGCACAAGGCCGCCTTGCATCGGCGGAAGAGTTCGGGCAGATCGTGCTCCGCGAAACACCGGATGGCGGCATCGTACGGATCAAGGATGTGGCCCGTGTCGAGTTGGGCGCGCAGTTGTACAGCTTCAAAGGCCGTTTGGACAGCAAGCCGAGCGCCGTCATCGCCATCTATCAATTGCCTGGCTCCAACGCGCTGGATACCGCTAAGGGCGTCAATCAGGTGATGAAAGAATTCAAGGCGCGCTTCCCCACGGGGATGGATTACGCCGTTTCGCTGGACACCACTCGCGCAGTCACCGCGAGCATGCGGGAGATCGTGCGCTCCTTGCTGGAAGCGATCGTCCTCGTTGTCATCGTGGTTTACATCTTCCTGCAAGGCTGGCGCGCTACGTTGATTCCCGTATTGGCTGTGCCGGTGTCACTGGTGGGCACTTTCATGCTGTTTCCACTGTTCGGCTTCTCGATCAACACCCTCTCGCTCCTCGCTCTGGTTCTGGCTATCGGGTTGGTGGTGGACGATGCCATTGTCGTGGTGGAAGCTGTCGAAAATCACATCGAACAGGGGCTGGCGCCGAAGGAAGCTACCTTGAAGGCGATGGAGGAGATTAGCGGTCCGGTCATCGGTATCGCGTGTGTCCTCTCAGCGGTCTTCATACCAACGGCCTTTATTCCCGGCATAACGGGACGCCTTTTTCAGCAATTCGCAGTCACCATTGCGGTCGCCGTAATCATTTCGGCTTTCAACGCGCTTTCGCTCAGCCCGGCGCTTTCCGCCTTATTGTTGCGGCCAAGAAAGCAAAGCAGAGGACCGCTCCGGAAGTTCTTCGATTGGTTCAACCGCCTCTTTGGACGAACCACGGAGGGTTACGTCGGCATTTCGGGCGCCTTAATTCACAAGAGCGCCGTGAGTCTGATCCTTCTAGTGGTTTTCGCGGCCGCCGCTGGAGTGTTCGGCATGAAGCTGCCGTCGAGCTTTCTGCCCGAGGAGGATCAAGGTTATATTTTCGCGGGCCTGCAACTGCCGAATGCCTCCTCGTTGCAACGCACCGAGGAGGTTTGCGCCAAGGTGGAGAAGATACTGGCAAGCTTCCCTGAAGTCGAGCACACCACTTCCATCGTCGGATTCAACCTGCTCTCGGGCGCGCCGAATACATACAGCGGCACCTTCTTTGTGCTCCTGAAACCTTGGGGCCAGCGCACGAAGCCGGAAGAGCAAGCCAGTGCGATCCAACGCCGTTTGAACCGGGAGCTCAGCCGATTACCCGACGGAATCGCGTTCAGCTTTTCGCCGCCTGCCATTCCCGGTGTCGGCAGCGCCGGGGGCTTCACCTTTTTGCTCGAGGATCGATCCGGCGGCGACATCAATTTTTTGGCGGGTAATCTGAACACCTTCCTTGCCGCCGCTCGAAAGCGCCCTGAGCTGGCGGGCATGAACACGACGTTCCTGCCCGCCGTGCCGCAGGTCTTCATTAAGGTGGATCGCGACAAGGTGCTCAAACAGGGCGTCCCGCTCAATGATGTCTATCAGACGATTCAGGCATTCATGGGCGGTTCCTTTATCAACTATTTCAATCGGTTTGGCCGCCAATGGCAGGTCTACGTTGAAGCGGAGGGCGATTACCGCACGAAGGCCGATAACGTCGGCCAGTTCTATGTGCGCAATAGCAAGGGTGAGATGGTCCAACTCGCCGCCGTCACCCGCGTCGAGCCGCGTTCCGGGCCTGAATTCACCATGCGCTACAACATGTACCGTTGCGCGCAGATCAACGGCAGTGCTGCGCCCGGTTACAGTTCAGCGCAGGCAATGCAGGCGCTGGAGGAGGTATTTGCGCGGACGATGCCGCGCGAGATGGGGTACGACTACATGGGCATGTCGTACCAGGAGAAGAAGTCGCAACAAGGTATACCGGCGGCGGGGGTCTTCGGATTCTCACTGCTCTTTGTCTTTCTGATTCTGGCGGCGTTGTATGAAAGCTGGTCGTTGCCGCTCAGTGTGCTGCTCGGCACGCCCATCGGCGTGTTCGGCGCGTTCGCGGCCTTGTACATGCGGGGCATGGAGAACGACGTGTATGCGCAGATCGCGCTGGTGACGCTGATCGGCTTGTCGGCCAAGAATGCCATCCTCATTGTGGAGTTCGCCAAGGCTGAGTACGACGAAGGGAGACCGCTGATTGACGCGGCATTGAGAGGCGCGCGGATCCGGTTCCGCCCTATTCTGATGACCTCATTTGCGTTTATTCTCGGCTGCCTGCCGCTATGGCGGGCGAGCGGATCCGGCGCCGCTGGGCGGCAAGTGATGGGGACCGCCGTCATCGGCGGAATGCTGGCGTCGAGCGTCATTGCCATTCTCCTGATTCCGGTGACGTTCTATGTGGTGGAAAAGCTTTCGGCCCTTGGCGGGAAGGCATCGCCAGCGACGCTTCCCCAGCAGCCGAGACCGGCGGAGGGAGACTGACGTGCTCCCCCGGCTCGTGGCTGTCCTGGCAATCGCCTCCCTGGCCGGCTGCACGGTTGGGCCGAACTATCATCGGCCTGTCGTGCAGATTCCCGGCAGCTTTCGCGCGCCCGGCCAACTACCCGCGTCTGAAGCGGCCTCTCTGGCTGACCTCAACTGGTGGGTGGTCTTCAAGGACGAGAAACTTCAGGAGCTCATTCGCGCGGCGCTCGCCGCCAACTATGATTTGCGCAGCGCCGTGTCCAACGTTGAGGAGGCGCGAGCGAATCTGGGTATCGTCCGGTCGAATCAGTTCCCGCAAATGAGCGCCAATGGCGCCATCGAAGTCAATCGTACTTCCCGAGGCGGGGCTCTCGTGTTGCCGTCAACCTTCGCCTTCTCGCAGAACCGCGCCTTCGGCGAAGCTTCGCTCAACCTGCTGTCATTTGAGGTGGATATCTGGGGGCGGCTGCGGCGCGCCACGGAATCGGCGCGCGCCACTCTGCTTTCGGCCGAAGAGAACCGGAAAGCCGTGGTGACGACTCTTGTGAGCGACGTCGCGGCCGCTTATTTCAGCCTGCGCCAGTTGGATGAAGAACTGGCAATTTCACGGCGAACGCTGGCCATCCGCGAGGATTCCCGGCGCTTGATTCAAACCCGGCAAGCTGGCGGAGTTGCTACCCTGCTCGATCTGCGCCAAGCTGAACAGCTTGTGTATACGGCGTCCGAAACAATCCCTACTCTCCAGGAAC
>JBDTAT010000735.1:0-4191 GCA_039924505.1 Bryobacteraceae bacterium | reverse complement strand
TACAAATTGCCGGACACGGTTTTCTTGAATCGCGCGGACGGCACGTTCGCTGATGTTTCTTCGGCCTCCGGCCCGGAGTTTGCGGCGCCTCGCGCCCACCGTGGATCGGTGGTTGCGGATTTTGACGGTGACGGAAAACTCGACGTAGTGGTCAGCGTGCTCGGCGGGAAACCGGAGTTCTGGCGGAATACCAGTACCGGTTCCGATCACTGGTTGGATCTCAAGCTGATCGGCTCGCGCAGCAACCGCGACGGGATCGGTGCGGTAGTTCATCTGGACAAGCAATGGAATCACCAGTCGAGCAGCGTCGGGTATGCGTCTTCCGTGCTCGCCCCCGTTCATTTTGGCCTGGGTGCGCAGGCGGTTGTTCCCACCATCGAAATCGACTGGCCGAGCGGGGTCCGGCAGGAACTACACAACGTAAAGGCGGATCGGGTACTCGAGGTGCGGGAACCTGCCGGAAACCGCTAATACTCGACGGCCACCCAATGGCGGGAGCGCATCGACTGATAGCCGGCGTCGAGGATGCAGTTGACGATGTAGCCGTCTTCGTAGGTCTCGCGCGGCGGTTGGCCGTCGCGCACGCACTCGACAAAATGGCGCATCTCGGCCTGGTAACCATAGGCGAAAGCCTCGGCGGGCAGAGGACGTGTCCAGCCGAAATCGATGTCGGCTTTCTCGACAACATAGCCGGCGGACTTGGTGGTGAAAGTCTGGATGGGCGTCTGGCGCGTGACGTCGGTAAAGATCGAACCTTCCGAACCGTGAATTTCATTGCGGAGGTCGAGGCCGCCGAGCGTGGTCCAGCTCAATTCGCAGTGGGCTATGCCGCCGCTCGAAAAGCGGAGCAGAAGCAGAGCGTTATCCTCGCCGCTGGTTTTTTCGCGATGCACCAGCGTGGCGCCCCAGGCCATCGCCTCGACGATGGAATCCTGCTTGCCGAAAAAGTAGCGCGCGGCCGCGATGCAGTGGCAGCCGAGATCGTTCAACGCGCCTCCACCGGTTTTTTCGATGTCCCAAAAGTGCGGACTGTGCGGCCCGCTGTGAGATTCGCGGGAGCGCACCCAAAGGACGCGGCCGACGCCGCCGTGCTCAATTGCCTCACGGGCTTTGACGACACAGGGCGCGAAAACCTCCGTTTCGGCGTAGCCGTGTAGTGCGCCTGAGGAGCGGGCGGCCGCGAGCATCCTGCGGGCTTCATCGCGCGTGCGGCCGAGCGGCTTCGTGCAGACCTGATTGCGGCCCGCCGCTGCAAGGGCGAGAGCGGTGGGCAAGTGCTCTTCATTCGGCAGGGCGATGATGAACAGGTCGATATCGGAGCGCGCGACGACGGCGGCGAGATCGGTGGAGTGCTCGGGAATGCGCCAGCGTTGGCTGAATTCGCGCGCGCGGCTCGCGGAGCGGGAGTAGTTGACGGCGACCTCCTGGCCGTTCACGTCGGCGAGTCCCTGCAAGTAGAAATCGGCAACGAAGCCGGAGCCGAGCATGGCGATGCGGACGGGTTTATTCATAAAGATGCCGCAGGCTTTTCCGATAGGCTTCGTAGAAGCGGTCGAGTTGTTCGGCGGCGCTGGTATTGCCGACGAACTGGTGGCTGGGCAGCAGAACCGGTTTGTGGCCGCGCGCCAGCAGTCGTTCGGCGGCTTCGCATCGCAGCATATTCATGATGGTCGCGCCCGTAACGGTGGATGCGGGACCGGTGCGCCACTCCAATCCGTCGAGTTCCAGGACGCAATCGCCGGCCGGGCAATGATTGTCGAGGATCAGATCGGCGACGTCGATTAATTTCTTGCCGGAGCTGTGCGCGGGCGGCGACTGTTCGCAATGGCGGCGCGAACAGATGCCAATGACGGGCAGACCGCGGCGCTTGGCGCCCATTGCCATCTCAACGATCACGGGGCGAATGCCGCTGGTCGAGATCACGATGAACGCGTCGTCCGGGCCGAAGTGGAAGCCCTTGAGGATCTCCTCGGAATAGCCTTCGTATTTTTCCAGATACAGCGGAGCGCGCAGTCCGTTGGAGCCAACGATGGCGGCGTGATTCGAAAGCGAAAGTTCCACCATGGCGACGAAGCCAACGAAGCAGCCTTGGCGCGGCGTCATTTCCTCGCACAACATGCGGGAATGGCCATTTCCAAAGAGAAAAATCAAACCTCCGCGCGCGATCCGTTCGGCGCAAAGTTCGGCCGCGCGTTGAATGTTGCCGAGTTCGGAGGCGCGAACCTCGTCGAGCAGGGCGCGGGTTTTGTCAAAGTAGTCGGCAGCGGCGCTCATCGGATTCCATTTTGCGCGCGCGTCAGTTGGTGGACGGCGGCCGCTGATACGGTTGGGCGGTGTACTTGCCGGCCTCTTGTTGCGCGCCTTGGGTGTTGTCCTTGGTGCGCAAAGCCAGGCGGTACTCGTTGACGGCGCGGTCGCGCTGGCCGGTCACGTCGAAAATCTTGCCGAGGTTGATGTGCGCCCAGACTTCGGTCCACTTGGGATCGAGGTCGCCATCCAGCACCGAGCGGAATTCGTTGGCCGCCGATTGATAATTATTCTGATGGAAGAACACCTCGGCGATGCGGTAGTGGGCGAGCGAGCTGTTGCGGTTGACGGTAAGCGCCTTTTGGTATTCCTTCAGCGCGTCGCCATACTCGTTAATCTCAAAGAACTGCTCGCCGCGTCGAATGGCGACGGCCACGCGCATCTCCGGATTGAAACTGAGCACGCGGTGATTCGGATCGATGGTGACCGTCTTCGGCTTGCCGAAGGTCTCGATGAGAAATTCGGATGAGGTGCCGACAACTTCGACGCGCTTGTCCGCCGGATTGCCTTCGGTTTCCACCTTGATTTCGACCGGCATGCGGAAGGTGTCGAGATCCTGCGAGATTTTCCCCATCACGCGGAAGCCCTTTTCAGTGCGGAAAACCGTGTATTCCATTTTGAATTCGGGCGCGCCGCTGGAATCGATCCATTGTATGAAGAAGTAGCGCAGATCCTGGCCGGAGATCTGCTCGGCGATCTTGCGGAAATCGTCGGTGGAGACGGATTTCCACGGGTAGGCGTCGGGGAACGCTTTCAAAATCTTGAAAAAGCTCTCGTCGCCCACCACCCAGCGCAGCATGCTGAGAACCGCCGCGCCCTTGCCCGCGGTGGCAGCCCAGAATTCGGGCGCGTAGTCTTCCAGGCGCCCGGATTGATCGAGCGGAGGATTGTCCGCCGTGAGGGCTTCTACGTAGGTATCGCGAAGCTCGGCTTCCATGGCGCCGGGTCCTACGGTGTGCTCCACGTACAGCAGTTCGGAATAGCGGGCCATGCCGTTTTCAATCCACATCTGATTACGCGTGATGGGCGAGAGCAGGACGCCGAACCATTGGCGCGAAATCTGATTGGCGAGCAGCTTGGCGTTGACCTGCGCGCCGATGGAGCGGGGCGCGAGAAACACAATACCGGGCGCGGAGTATCCATTCGGAGCGCCGTCCTCTGTCTCAATCACGGTGAGGTTGGCCTGCGGCGGCAGGCCGTACACACTGGTGAGATAGGCCATCACCTTGCCGGTTTCATCGCCATAGGCGTTGGCCATGGCGCGCTGCTCGCGTAAATAGAGCGTGGTGGTGACGCCTTCCGAAGTCACCTGCACCGGCTTGTCCTGGACGATGGCGATGCTGCCGGGGAACGACGCCTCTTTGTAATGGAAGGAGTAGGTCAGCTTACCGTTGCCCGCATTGCCGGTTTCTTCCAGTCCGCTGGCAATCACCGTGTAGCCGTCGGGCACGGTGATGCGCATGTCGGCGGTGAAGCGGTCCGTGGTGTAGCCGTTAATCGGGAACCAGCGGGCAGGGTAGAGTAGGAAGGAGTGGTCGGCCTGAATGTCGGCGAACCGGATGCCGTACACCGGCGAATCCTCGTTGCCGGTAAAGTGGCCGTCGTAGGTGAAGACGGCGGAGCTGGCTTTGCCTTTGGGGATCGCATCCGGAAAGCTCAGACGGACGGAGAAATCCTGCTGCGAGCGCGACGCGGGAATTTCGCGGCCGGCTGCGTCGGAAACATTTGAGACGTTCAGCGCGTTGTTCAGCTCGAAAGAAGCGGAGGTGGCATCGTCGAGCGCGGTGAAGTCCACTTCCGACTTGGCCGCCAGCGACTGCGTGCGGGGGTTGATTTCGGCGTCGATTGAATAATGCGTGACGTTGATGCGCGGCTGGCGCGACT
>JBDTAT010000734.1:0-5031 GCA_039924505.1 Bryobacteraceae bacterium | reverse complement strand
CCAGGGCCCTCCGACGGCGGCCGCGGCGGCGAAGGCGAGCCCGACGGCGCGCGCGCGGGGCCGGTCTTTGGGAGGCGCAAGAATCCAGTAGAGCACCAGCGCCAGCAACGGCAGAACGCCGGCGACGCCCTTGGTCATAATCGCCAGACCGGCGAGCGCGCCGAAGATCCACGGGGACCCGCGGCGCCGGAGTCCGGGATCGTAGGCCACCCAACCCATCGCGGCCGTGATCCAGAAGACGAGCAGCGCATCGCACATCATGACGCGCGACATCACGTGGAGTAGATGGTCGGAGAGCACCAGTAACACGCCGAGGGAGCCGGCCAGCATTCCGCGGAATCGGCACAGCCACCCGAACACGAGCAGCGCGGTGAGCGCGCCGGCAATCAGCGACGGCAGACGCAGAGAGACGAGCGATGGGCCGAACAGCTTGACGCCGATGGCCGTCGTCCAGTAGAGCAGCGGCGGTTTATAGAACGCATAGCGCCCAAGAAATTTCGGGGAGATCCAATCGCCATCGGCCGCCATGTGGATGGCGGTATTGGCGTAGACGGCCTCGTCCTGCGCTGGAATTTTGTTGATGGGGTCAACCAGCGACGCCGCGATCCCGCAATGCGAGATGCCAAAGCCCAACACGACGAGCGCGAGCACAAATACGGCGATCCACTTCAGTGTCAGAATTTCCATTCTACCGCTTCGCGTTGGACGCGTTCCCATGCGGCCCGAGGATAGCAGGCGAACGGAGCGATCCGAACCATGGGCTCCGGTAAGCGCTTGAAACGGTGAAGAAGATAGTTATTTTGGAGGCGTGACCTCCTCAGAAACTCGCGCAAAACGGAGCGCGGCGCGAAATAGTTTCTGACGGGCTTGGTGGTGCGCGCCGCGCCCTTTGCGCATTTGAGTCACTGAAGTGGGGCGGCGTAGACTATTTCGGCGCACTGGTTTCCGGGCAGGTTCACGAGGATGCCGGCGGCGGCCACATCGGCGCCGGACATGGTGAGGACGCGGGCATCGCTTTGGAACGTGATCTGGTAGGTGTTTTGCGGTAGGAGGCCGCGCAGCCTTAGGGCGAGGTGGTCGCTTGTGCCGCCATCGCGCGTGACCACGCTGATGTCGGTGTCGGTGGCGGGGTTGTAGCTTTCGAGCGCGTCGATGCGGTTCACCGCGGGCGGCGGCGTCAGATGGAAGACCTTGCTATCGCGAATGCTGGTGCGGATGTTTTTATAGGCCTGAATTTCGGAAGCCAGGAACTGCGTGGTGGGATCGTCCAGGCTCATCAGCGGGAACATCAGATACCACGGACCGCCGAACATGTAACTGCGGGTGTCGTAGGAGCTGGCGGGTGGCTCCGGTTCGTAACGCTCGGTATAGCGCGGGGGGAACGGATAGGTGGCGCCATAGACGCCCTGCCGGGAGCCGAGCGCGCCCGAGGCATCGTTGGTGATGGAGGTGACGTAATACTTGACCATGTTGAAGGTCATCATGTTGCCGCCGTCCTCGCAGTTTTCCCACAGCACATTCGGACGCAGCGCCTGGACGCGCCGGACGACGGCGTTGACGCCATCGACGGCGTTCGAATAATTGCTATCGCGCGGATCGTGGGTGTGGGTGGTCTTGGTGCAGTGCTTCACCATATCCTCGCCGTCCTGCAGCATCCAATCGACGTTGTAGTCATCGATGATGTGAAGCGCTTGCTGGACGATCCAATCCTGCGCGGGTTGATTGGATAGGCAGAGCGACATGGCGCCGTAGTAGTTGTAGCTGTCGGTGGAGGTCCAGTCGGGATTCTGCTGGAGGACGGGCGAAGCCGGATCGGCTTCGGCGAAGGCAAAATGCAATCCGAATTTCATGCCGAGCGAATGCACGTAATCGGAGAAGGCGCGCATACCGCTCGGGAATTTGTTGGGATCGGCGTACCAGTTGCCGAGCTGCGCGGCCCAGCCGAGGTCGATGACGAAGACGTCGACGCCAAGCTGCGCGGCGAGGTCGGCCTCCTGCCGCAGTGCAATCTCGTCGACGGCAGCCTGGTAGCCCCAGCTATCCCAATTGAGATACGGATAAATTGTGGGATCGGGGATGGGCTTGGCGATCACGGCCTCGACAAAACGCTGCGTGCGATAGCCGGCCTCGTCCCAATCGCCATCGTACATTCCGAGAAACGCCCATGGAGCGGCGAAGTCCGTTCCCGCCGGAACCGGGTGATAGATAGAGGATATGACGGCATCAATCTGCACGGTATGATCCGAACGGTTCTGCTTGACCGAGCCGGTAGAGGAACCGTCGAACTCCCATCCGCCGAACAGCCCATGGTTATTGGTGTCGGCGACGGCGGTCCAGGAGCAGTATTGGCCGTGCGCGCCGGCGCCCGAATCGATGGGCGTGCCGTTGGGATTGAGAGTAGCCTGAAGAGTTCCGAAATCGAGCGGCCGCGGCACGACGGCCCATTGATCCACGCGAAAATTCCGAAACGTGGCGCCGCCGTTATCGTCGAAGGCGTACGGCAGCAGATCGAGCATCCGGACGTTTACCAGGCTGGCGGTAAGGTTGACGATATCGAGACTGTGGCGAATCACCGGTTGATTGGCGTACATCTCCAGATAGATATGAATCAGGACCGTATTCTGGGCATCCTGGAGCGAGATGGTCTGACGGCACGATTTGCCGTCGGTGGAACACGCGGCGTTCTGATCGACCAAGGTGAACTGCGTGGTGGCGTCGTAGGTGGTGGAATTGAGCGTGAATCGAATAGGCGACGACGGCCGGGTGGAGGGCGCGTTCCAGATAGCGCCGTCACTCAAGTTCACAAGCTGCTGAAACGTAAATTGGCCGCTTTGATTGAGTTGAAAGGTGGCTTGAATTACACCGTTATTCAACGTCCAGAGCTGGCCGGATTGATCGTAGCTGAACTGGAAATCGGCGCACGCGGCTGCGGCCGAAAGGAACAGGCATGGCAGCAGGATGGCGAACAGGCGCGTCTTCAACGTTAGAACCTAATTGGATTAAAACCCGCGTCGGCGCGGTATGTCGCTCGCGGGGCGCGAAAAGCTGAGCCGGAAATCGCCGGCCTATTATTATTATCGGCGGAATTTTGGCGGACGTTATGGAGATAACGCGGCGGACGGCTGCCGTGCGGGAGTCGATGGATACTGGGCAACCGCTCCGTCGCGTGCCCGGAGGGCGCCCAGGCTCGGAATGGGGGTTGGCGGATTCGGAATGGGTTGGCGGGCTCGGGATTCGGAAACGATTAGTATTTCGGGACGGTTTTATCTACTTTATCGCTCCAGGCGAGGATGCCGCCCTTCATGTTTTTCACTTTGCGGAAGCCGGCCTGGCGGAGGAAGTCGCAGGCTTTCGCGCTGCGGACGCCGCTCTTGCAATGAACCACGATTTCCTGGGAGCTATCGAGCTCGCCGGCGCGCTGTTGCAACTGGCCGAGCGGGATCAGCTTGGACGACGGAATGCTGGCGATTTGATATTCAAACGGCTCGCGCACATCGAGTAACAGGAACGGATCGTGGCGATCGAGCTTGGCCTTCACCTCGACGGGATCGATTTCACCTTCGGCGGCGGCGGCCGGCGGGGCGGCGTGCGGGTGCCGCAAAATTCCTGATAGTCGATCAGCTTGGTGACGGTGGGGTGGTCGCCGCAGACGGGGCACTCGGGATTGCGGCGCAGCTTCAATTCGCGGAAGCGCATGGCGAGCGCGTCGTAGAGCAGCAGGCGGCCGACCAGCGGCTCACCGGCGCCGAGAATCAGCTTTACAGTTTCGGTGGCTTGAATCATGCCAATCGTGCCGGGCAGAATGCCGAGCACACCGCCTTCGGCGCAGCTTGGAACGAGGCCCGGAGGAGGCGGCTCGGGATAGAGGCAGCGATAGCAGGGCCCGCCGGGGTAGGCGAACACGGTGGCTTGGCCTTCGAAGCGGTAAATGGAGCCGTACACGTTGGGCTTTTTGAGCAGCACGCAGGCGTCGTTGACCAGATAGCGGGTGGGAAAGTTATCGGTGCCATCAACGACGATGTCGTAGTCCTTGAGAATGCCGAGGGCGTTTTCACTCGATAGCGCGACGTCGAAGCGGTCGATTTGAATGTAGGGATTGATCTCCAACATGCTCTCGGCGGCCGAGTCGAGTTTCTTGCGGCCGACATCGTGGGTGCCGTGGATGACCTGGCGCTGAAGGTTCGAGAAATCGACGACATCGAAATCGACAACGCCGATGCGGCCGACTCCGGCGGCGGCGAGGTAGAGGCCAAGCGGCGCGCCGAGGCCGCCGGCGCCGACCATCAGAACCTTGGCCTGTTTTAATTTGAGCTGGCCTTCCATGCCGACCTCCGGCATGATAAGGTGACGGTTATACCGGAGGACTTCGTCGCTCGACAAAGTCACGGGCGGCTCGGCGATAGTGGCCGAGCCGCCGGCGATGCTGGGAACGATGGAGAGCGTGTCGCCGTCTTTCACCGGAGTCGAATCCTTACTCAGGTAGCGGATGTCTTCGTCGTTCAAGTAGACGTTGACGAAGCTGCGCAGCTTGCCCTCATCGTTATAAAGATGGCGGCGCAGCTCAAGGTGCTTGGTGGTGAGCGCGGTGAGAATCTCACCGACGGTAGAGCCGGTCAGCTCCACTTGATTTTGCTGCCCAGCGTACTGGCGCAGAGGAGTTGGTATTAAGACTTTGGCCATAGAAGTTCTTCTTTCTCCGACGCGGTTTGATCCGGATTCGGCAGGAAGCTGTTGGCGTGGTCGAAGCGGCCGCCTTTTATTGAAAGTACCACGAAGGAATACCACGGACAGGAATTCTTGAGATCGGTTTCCGAGAAATAGGCGTCGCAATCGGGGTGGGAATGGAAGATGCCGATGAGGTCCATTCCGTGGCTGCGGGCCTGGCGGTCGGCTTCGAGGAGATCCTCGGGGCGCAGTTCATAGCGGGCGGCTTGCGGGCCGGTGTGGGCGTTTTTAAGCGGGACCGCGGATTTGACGGTTTTGCCGCTGTCGGCGATGGTTCCGAGCATGGCGCCGCAGCACTCGTTCGGG
>JBDTAT010000733.1:0-6256 GCA_039924505.1 Bryobacteraceae bacterium | reverse complement strand
ATCGACTTGACGACCAGGATGCCGACAATGACGTGCAGCGGCACGTCGCCCTGGAGGATCTTGCCGATGGTGTCATACCCGACGCCGAGGGCTTGGGGGAAGATGAGGCCGCCGACGCCGATGACGGCGCCGCCGATGGCCGGCCACCACATCCAATGGATTTTTTTGAGGTAGTGGAGGAACCCGTCCTCGGCGGCGTAGACCGCGGCGGTTAAGGCCGTCGAGAGAGCGCCCGCCAGAATGCCGGCGACGACGCAGCCGATCAGCCCGTCCGGTCCGATAAACAGCGGATGCGGAGGGACGGGGAAAAGCGGGCCGGGGCCCAGGATGTAGCGCCGGAAGGCTCCGGCCGCGGCGCAGGCGAGCGCGACCGGCACCAGACTGCGTGGCTTCCACTCGAACAGCAACAGTTCCGCCGAAAGCACGACGGCGGCGAGCGGTGATGCGAAGGTGGCTGCCATGCCGCTGGCTGCGCCGGCCACCAGCAGTGTCTTGCGCTCGACGCTGGAGAGATGAAAAAATTGGGCGATCAGCGAGCCGAGCGCGCCGCCGGTCATGATGATGGGGCCTTCGGCGCCGAACGGGCCGCCGGAACCGATGGAGATCGCCGAGGAAACCGGCTTCAGGACGGCCAAGCGCGGCTCGACGCGGCTGCCGTTGATCAGGATGGATTCGAGGGCCTCGGGAATGCCATGGCCGCGAATCCGCTCCGAGCCGTAGCGCGCCATCAGGCCGACGATGATGCCCCCGGCCACGGGCACGAGAATGGCCCACCAGCCCATCCGGTTCGTAGCGGGCGAAATGAAGCTGAAACCCCAGCGCTGGAAATAGAAGAGATTCGTGAACAATCCGATGAGGCGCAACAGTGCCCAGGCCACCACCGTGCTGATCAAACCAATAACGATGGCCATTAGAGAGATGGGAATCACACGGATGCCGGTGGTGAAGTCGGCGAGCGTCTCGCGGCGGCGCTGCTCGTCGGCATCCATGTAGTCGCCGACTGCGGTCCATAATCTCTTCATGCGCTTCTCCGGACCGCGAGCTTACGCTGGCGCATGATGGCGTCGAGCGCGTGGGCGAGCGCCGGACCGGCGTTGCCGAACTCCTCACGGTGCGAAACGCTCAGCTCGCGCAGCAGGTTTTCACCGGTGGGCGTCAAGTCCACCAGCACTTCGCGGCGGTCTTCCGAGCAACGGCGGCGGCGAACGGCGCCGCGGCGCGTCAGGCGATTGACCAACTCCACGGTGCTGTGATGCTGGATGCAGAGCCGGCCGGCGAGCTCCCGCACGGTGGGGCGGACGTCTTCCGGCATTCCCTTGATGGCTAGCAAGAGCTGGTGCTGGGCGGGTTCCAGACGTTGCGCACGCGCCTCCCGCTCACTGAAGTGTAGAAAACGGCGGATCTGAAAGCGGAACTCCGCCAGCGCGCGGTAATCGGGCACAGAAAGATCCTTGAAGCGTCCTGGGTGCTGCATATTTATATCGTAACACGACATATTTTCAGCCGCATCCGGCGCCACGCCGGAGTGATAGGATAGGCTGGATGCGAACTCTCACATTCGTCCTGCGTCGAAGGAACTCGCGCAAAACGGAGCGCGGCGCGAAACCGTTCCTGGCTGGCTTGGTGGTGCGCGCCGCACTCTTTGCGCTAACCGGCGCCGCCTGTTCCGGCGCAACCGGGTACCACCTTGTAAAGACGATCCCGGTGCCGGGCGACGGCGGGTTCGACTACCTGACCATGGACAGCGCGGCGCGCCGCCTATATGTGTCGCATGGAACCGAAGTGAACGTGCTGGATGCCGATTCCAGAGCCATCGCCGGCAAAATTCCGGATACTCGCGGCGTTCACGGCATCGCGATTGCGCCTGAGTCCGGCCGCGGTTTCATCACCGACGGCCAAGCGAACACGGTGACAATTTTCAATTTGAAGACGCTGGCCCGGATCGCCGACGTGCCGGCGGGGACCAAGCCCGACGGGACCATTTACGATCCGGCAACGCGCCGCGTATTCGCGTTCAATGGGGGCAGCGACAACACGACCGTGATTGACGCGGCGACCGGCAAAGTGGCCGGCACGATTGCGCTGGGAGGCGCGCCGGAATTCGCCGCGTCCGACGGCGCGGGACACGTTTACGTAAACCTGGAAAATAAGAGCGAGACGCTGAAGCTGGACTCGCGCAAGCTGACCGTGCTGGCGCGCTGGGCCGTGGCGCCGTGCGAGGCCCCCTCGGCGATGGCGATGGACGTGAAAAGCCGGCGTCTGTTTGTGGGTTGCGGCAATCGTCTGGCGGCCGTGCTGAACGCTGATAGCGGGAAAGTAATCGGAACCTTTCCGATTGGCGACCACGTGGACGCGGCGGGTTTCGATCCGGCTACCGGATTGGCGTTCTTCTCTTGCGGAGACGGCACGCTGACGCTATTGCACGAAAATTCGGCCGATTCGTACGGCGTGGTGGATACGGTGAAGACGCTGCCCGGCGCGAAGACGATGGCGCTAGATCTAAAAACGCATCGCGTGTTTCTTTCGACAGCCGACCGCGCGCCGCGTAAACCGGGCGCCAAAGGCCGCGGATCGATTGTGCCAGGAAGTTTCAAGGTTCTGGTAGTAGGCAAGGACTAACACTCATATGACAAGAAGATTGATTTGCGGTGTCCTCTTATTTTCCGTCGCGGCGCTGGCGGTGGATCGCGGCGAAGAGATTCGGCTCTGGACCAACGGCGCGCCGGGTTCGGAGGGCGAGACGGCGCCGGAAGTTTTTCAGGCCTCGGACAATCCGAAGTTGCCGAAGCGCTTCACGGTCGTACACTATCCTTCCATCTACGTTTTCCTGCCGCCGAAGGCAACGGCCAACGGCATGGCGGTGGTGGTGGCGCCGGGCGGCGGCCATTCACAGCTCGTGATCGACAAAGAGGGCTGGGACATCGCCGATTGGTTGAACAAGAACGGAATCGCCGCGTTCGTATTAAAGTACCGGCTGGCGCGGGCTAAAGGATCACACTACACGGTAGTGGGCGACGCGCTGCCGGACGCCGCGCGGGCCATGCGCACGGTGCGCAGCCGCGCCGCGGAGTGGGGCGTGGACCCGGCGCGCATTGGAGTCATGGGCTTTTCGGCAGGCGGGGAAGTGGCCGCGCTGATGGAAACGCGATTCGACCCGGGCAACCCGGCGGCGAACGATCCCATCGATCGCCTCAGCTCGCGGCCGGATTTCGCGGTTGTGGTATATCCGGGCTTCCGTCCCGGCTCCATCACGGTTCCAAAGGATGCGCCGCCGACGTTTTTGGTGTGCGCCGACGACGACCGCTCGCACGTGGTGACCACGGTGAATCTGTATCTGGATCTGGAGAAACAGGGCGTGTCGTCGGAGATGCACATCTATGCGAGCGGCGGCCACGGCTTCGGCATGAAGGCGTCGGGGCTGCCGGTGGCAACCTGGCCGGACCGGCTGAAGGCATGGATGGTGGACAAGAAGCTGATGCAGCCATAGATGGAACTGCCGGTAGCCTGCACTCTCGCTGACGCCGATCTGCGGGAGCGCCGCCGCATGATTCTGGATCTCGTCGCCGGCGCCACTCTTCATGCGACGCCCTTGCCGGTGGGCATTGCATATCACTTTGACGCGGCTTCTGAAATACTGATCCAACTCGCCCGCTTGGTCGATTTAGAGCGCCAGTGCTGCCCGTTCCTCACGTTCAGAATTGTTGTTGAGGCCAGTCACCAGGCGATCGGCTTGGAAATCACGGGACCGCCGGAAGCCAAAGCGATCATCGCGGATTTTTTCGGGTCGTAATTTACAAGCGCAAAACAGAGCGCGGCGCGAAGTAATTTCAAGCCTGGGTCTTCGACCGTGAGGTCCGGTGCATCTCAGGCGAGCGCTTGCTTGCGCGCGGCTCGGAATGGCCCTGGGTTGCCGATCGAAAGAAAAGATTTTGCGGTCGAAGACCTTGGTGGTGCGCGCCGCACGCTTTGCGCTATGCCGTAGGCGTGCGAACGGCGGTCTGCAGACCGTGCCGCTCAATTTCAATTTCGCGGATGCGGAATTTTTGGATTTTGCCGGTGACGGTCATCGGGAACTCATCGACCAGGCGGATGCGCCGTGGAATTTTGAAGTGGGCGATTTTGCCGCGGCAGAAATCGCGGAGTTCTTCTTCCGTGGCCGACTCGCCCGTCTTGAGACGAACCCATGCGGCCACGGACTCGCCGAGACGCGCATCCGGCAGGCCGACCACTTGCACGTCGGCTATCTTCGGATGAGTGTAGAGAAACTCTTCCACGTCGCGCGGGTAGATGTTCTCGCCGCCGCGGATAATCATATCTTTCGCGCGGCCGGTGATGCGGAAGCAGCCGTCGCGGCGCATCACGGCGAGATCGCCGGAATGCAGCCAGTCTTCCGGATCGATAGCCTTGCGCGTGGCCTCGGGCTCCTCATCGTAACCCTTCATCACCAGATAACCGCGCGTGCAGAGTTCGCCCTGCCCGCCAACGGGAACCGTTTCGCCGCTCTCGGGCGCGATGATTTTTACTTCCGTCTCCGGCATCGCCGCGCCGACGGTGGAGACGCGGAGGTCGAGCGAGTCCTCGACGCTCGACATGGTGACGATGGGCGAGCTCTCGGTCAGCCCGTAGCCAATGGTCATCCCGTGGCAGTGCATGTCGCCCGTCACGCGGCGCATCACCTCGATGGGGCACGGCGCGCCGGCCATCATTCCGGTGCGCAGACTGCGCAGATCGAAGCGCGAAAATTCGGGATGCTCCAGCTCCGCGATGAACATGGTGGGAACTCCGTAGACGGCGGTGGCGCACTCGGCTTCGATGGCTTCGAGCGTCGCCAGCGCGTCGAACTTCGGAGCGGGCAGGATCATCGCCGCGCCGCTGGTTACCGCCACCATGGTTCCGATCACGCATCCAAAACAGTGGTACAGCGGCACGGGAACGCAGATGCGGTCGTCCGCCGTCATCTTCAGACGCTGGCCGATGAGGCAACCGTTGTTCACCAGATTACGGTGCGTCAGCAGCACTCCCTTGGGAGAACCGGTGGTGCCGGAGGTGTACTGGATATTCACCACATCTTCGTTCGAGAATTCAGCGGGGGGAACGTCAGTCCCGGCGGCCAGCATATCGTCCCACGAAGTTTCGCCAAAATAGACGGCGTGCTGGAGTGGCAGAGCCGCGGCGGACGCGGCGTCTGAGGCGCCAGCGCGCTCCGGTGAACGAGACGGCCTTTGCGCTTCCTCAAGAATCTGGCGATAGCTGCCGCGCTTGTCCGCGGCATGCAGGAACAACGCCCGGATGCGCGATTTCCGGAGCACGAACGAAAGTTCGTGGGAGCGATACGCGGGATTCACGTTCACCAGCACCAGGCCGGAGCGGGCGCAAGCAAGCTGCAATAAAACCCACTCGGCGCAGTTGGCGGACCACACGCCGACGCGATCGGGAGCTCGCAGTCCCAATCCGGCGAGGCCGCGCGCGGTGCGCTCCACCTCGTCCAGCAGCGCGCGATAGGTGAGCCGGATATTCTGATGACGGACGACCAGAGCATCGCGATCCGGCACGCGCGCCGCGGTGCGTAGCAAGGCTTCGTGGACGGTGTCGGTGGAGAGGGCGGCGCCGGGTCCGCGCATGTAACTGAGCATCGAGCATCGAGTATATCTTCATAGTGGGATCGCGCACAACGGAGCGGGTCGCGTCTGTCAAGCCTCATTAGAAATGTCCCCGGCACGGCCAGATAGTGGTCTGGCTGGTACAGTAGCAGTGGCGCAACGGGGCCGCAGCCGATGCGTACCCAAGGGTTTGTTTCGAAATAATTGTTATTTCGTGACAGACGCTAAGGCCGGCGCTACGGACCGGTTCCGAAGCAATCGGCTGACAAGAACCTTCCGTGACCGCAGAAGCTGGAGTGCCACGTAACGGTTTTGTGGATGTGGGGCGGCGGAGGGCGGAGTGTTATCCTTGCGGGCTGCCGGTTACCATTTTGCGAAGTAGCACTCCCGAATAGCTGCCGGCGAGACCCACGGCGGTTACAAACGCGGCAACTTTCAAGATTGCGGCGATATTGTTCAGCTCCGGACTCGAAGGCCCCCAAAGAAGTTCGGCCGCGGGGACACTCCACGCCACCAGGCACCACAGCCACGCGCGCCGGGGATGTAAGCAGCCGAGAATGAAAGTGCCCGCGAAAATAAAGAAGACTTCGACGCCGGTATCGTCGGTGTGGAGTTCGAAGCGCGCGAGGAACGCCATGGCAGCCGCACAAAACAGG
>JBDTAT010000732.1:0-3421 GCA_039924505.1 Bryobacteraceae bacterium | reverse complement strand
GTCCGGAGACGAGAACCACCGACGGATTCTTGTCGCGAATCTTCGGCGATTCCGGTTTGGCGAACGATTCGTAATATTTTGCGTAGCCGACGCGATACTGCTCCACCGCCGCGCGCAGGGCGCTTTTCAGTTCGTCCACGCTCTGGCGCGTATGATCCCAGTTGATGAAGAGCGGGCGCACGCGCGTGCGCAGGAAATGATCGGGACAACTCGTCCCCAACCCGGCGAGTGCGGCCCCGTGCGCCGAATTCACGAATTCGAGGACGTCCTCCGAGTCGTTGAAGTGCCCAATCGAGCGGCGCATACTGCCCACCAATCCGCGCAGCGCGGGCAGCACCGCGGCGGCGACGGCGGCGCGATCGGCGTGGGACGCGGTACTCGTGCCACCGAAACGCTTTCCTTTTTCCGATTCGTGCGCGGCGACGAATTGTCCGAACTCATCGATGACGTGGAGGCTGTTCAAATAGCATTCGCGCTGCGTCGTCCCCCACGTGAACAAGCCGTGGCCGCCTAGTACGATTCCATCGCAGCCGGGCGTGCCGTCAACGGCTTCGCGCAGCATCAGCGCCAGCTCAAACCCCGGCCGCTGCCAGGGGAGCCATACCAGTTTGCGTCCGAACCGCGAGTTGAATTCGTCGAGCTTGCGTTTGCCGTTCGCACTTGCGGCTAGAGCAATCGCCCAATCCGGATGCAGATGATCGACATGGTCGAACGGCAGGAACGCATGGAGCGGCGTGTCGATGGAAGCGGCGACGCGATTATTGCCGAACGCCGCGAGCGGATAATAATCGACGATTTCGTCTTCATGGGCTTCACCGCGATAGACCGAGCGCAGTTGATCGAGACGCTCCAGATACAGCAGTGCGAAGCCGGTCTTCTTGATGCTGCCGAGGTCGCCGCCCGAACCCTTCACCGCCAGCACGCGCGCCGGCTTCTGGCTGAACGGATCGGTCAAGGTGAGCTTGGAACTGGTGTTTCCGCCGCCAAAGTTAGTGATTCTGAGATCCGCGCCGAGCAGGTTGGAGCGATAGCGGAGCAAATCGAGCGGGTCGCTATCAAGCTGCTTTTCCTGCGCCGGATCCCAGAGGTCTTTGAGGTATTTAAGTTCGTTCATGGTGTCTGCTTTAGTATGACGGATTGGCCCTGACCTGAAGTGTTGCTTCCGAGCCGTGACCGTAAGGGAGCGGTGGCCGAAGTCCACCGTAGCCCCCGGTTACCGCGCACCCGCCAGCCCGTACAGCAGAATGCCGAGCACAATCAGACTGACCACCGTGTAGGTGCGGTCCCGTTCCAGCGCGAAGGCGGCCACCGACAGGGCGACCCGCGCGACGGGCGTCGCGATCAGCAGCAAGAGGCCGAACTGGATGATGGCCAGACTGTCGAAATGCGCAGCGCCCCAGACGATTGCGTGAATACTCCGGTAGGCGGATGGCGCCGCGTGGAAGACGTGGAACGACGTAGCTTGGTTGCCATGCGACAGAAGGAAACTCGCTCCGCCGGCCAGCACCACGGCCGCCGATAGCAGCACCCCGGCGCGCAGTAGAACGCTGATAATCCGCTCCAGCCGCTCGTCATTCATCTACATTTTCCTCGTGATTCCGCTGAAAATCATCTCTACCGCCATCGCCGCCACTACGATGCCGAATACGCGGCGCAGCACGCGCGTGCGCGCGCCAATCAACTGTCGTGCGCCCAGCAGGGCCCCCAGTAGAACTCCCAGCATCACCGGCATCGCCAGCGCCGGATCGATGTAGCCGCGGCTCAAATACACGCCCGCGCTGGCGGCCGCCGTGACGCCGATCATGAAGTTGCTGGTGGTGGTTGAGACCTTGAACGGCACGCCCATCGCCTGATCCATCGCGATCACTTTCAGCGCGCCCGACCCGATGCCCAGCAGCCCGGAGAGCGTTCCGGCGCCGAACATTAAACTGAATCCGGTCTTTACGCGGCCCACGTGATAGCGCTGCGGGCCGTCCTGCGTCGGATAGCTGCCATCCATTTTCAATCGCGCGGCCAGCGCGTCCGGGGCCTCGCTCGCGGCCCTTCCCTTGTGCTCGCGGCTGGATTGCCAGGCCGCGTGCAGCAGCACCACGCCGAAAATAATCGCCAGCGCGGAGGTAGCGATGCGCGCCGCCAAGTACGCGCCGGTCAGCGCCCCGAGTGTAGTCGCGATCTCGAGAAACATCCCAATCCGGATGTTCGAGTAGCCCTCCCGTACGAATGCCGCGGCCGCGCCGGAGGACGTCGCAATCACCGACACCAGACTCGCTCCAATTGCATAGCGGATGTCGATGCCGAGCAGCAGCGTCAGCGCCGGCGTAATGACGACGCCACCACCGAGTCCCGTCAGCGCGCCCAGGTATCCGGCGAGCGCCGAGATCAGGAAAACCAGCGGCGCCGTTTCGAACAGGGTCATCTGAAAACAGGATAGCGGCTATCCGCGCGGGCGCGCCCAAGATATAATAAACGTCCATGGTGGGATGTTTATTGGTTCGACGCTTGGCGCTGCTGGCGCTCTGCGCAGGCACGGCGCTGGCCCAAGTGGATACCGGCGCCATTTCGGGCGTGGTTACCGACGAGAGTGGAGCGGTGATTCCCGGCGCGCAGGTCACCGTTACCCAACTGGACACCAATGTGCAAGTGGCGCTTTCCACCAACACGGCGGGATTTTATTCGGCCCCGGCGCTACATCCCGGCCGTTACGGCGTTACCGTTTCAAAAAACGGATTTCAAGCGCAAAAGCGCACCGGCCTGGACCTGCGGGTTCAGGACCGCCTGGAACTGAATTTCAAGCTGGCGCTCGGCGCAACGACAACGGAGATCACCGTCACCGCGGCGCCCACGGTGCTCGAATCCGAAACGTCGTCGCTTGGCCAGGTGATCGAGGAGAAAACCATCACCGATCTTCCGCTGAACGGGCGTAGTTTCATCCAGCTTGCCACGCTGACCGCCGGCACGCTGCCTTCGACCCGCACACCGGAACGCGACAACTTTATATCGAACGGAGCGCGCGCCGTGCAGAACAGCTATCTGCTGGACGGCATCGACAACAAGAACCGCATCATGGGATTCGACAAAAGTTCGGCGCAAATTATCCAGCCAGTCATCGACGCCATCGAAGAGTTCAAAGTTCAGACCTCCACCTTCTCCGCGGAATTTGGGCAGGCGGCCGGCGGGGTAGTGAACGTGACCATGAAATCGGGAACCAACCAGTTCCATGGAAATCTCTTCGAGTTCCTGCGCAACTCCGCGCTCGACGCGACGCCGTACTTCCAGCCCTCGGGGCGCGCCAAACCGCTCTTCATCCAGAACCAGTTTGGCGCCACGTTCGGCGGCCCGATTCTCAAGGACCGCACATTCTTCTTCGGAAGCTGGCAAAGCTCACGCGAAGAAAACTCCGCGCCGCAGACCGCCTCGGTCC
>JBDTAT010000731.1:0-3436 GCA_039924505.1 Bryobacteraceae bacterium | reverse complement strand
CGCGATATCAATTTGAGCCGTATCGAGATTGAGAGGATCGCACTGCGGCAATCGATCGAGCGCGGCGATTCCGTCTGGGAGCAAAAAGTGCGCTCCGCTTACGAACATCTAAGCGTGTTGCCACGCGCCAACCCGGGTGATCCGGGGCCGCTCTTTACGCAATGGACTGGCCTGCATCAGAAGTTTCACAGCGCTTTGGTATCGGCCTGTCCAGCGGGCTGGCTACTGAAGTTTCAAAGCTTGCTGTTCCAGAAATGCGAGCGTTACCGCTTCCTATCCTACAGCTTTGCCAACCGGGACGTGGAGGGCGAGCATCTTCGCATCTTGGAAGCGACACTTGACCGAAATGCCGATGCGGCCATTGCGGCTTTGTCGGACCACTACACGAAAACTGCCGAAATCATCATTAATGGGCTCTCTGCCATGAGTGCTTTAGGAGACGCGGCAAGATCACCGTAGAATAGAAAATCTGGAAGGCTTGGCATTGAGGTCGGTGTCTTCAGCTAAATGGGAGATCCGCCTTGTTTCCAGTCATTGGAGCAGGACGGTGAGAAACGAAAAACGTCAAATCGGAGGATCGAGATGGCCTTATTTCCGTTGCGCGCACGACAGCTAAAAACGATTTGTGCCGCAACTATATTGTTGGCGGCAGGAACTGCAATGTCCGGGCCAGCGTCTGCGGCGGATGTGATCCGGTTCGGGGCGCCTCTGCCGATCACGGGGCCGCTATCGCCGGAAGCTCAGAAGCAGCAGCGCGGCTATAACTTGTGGGCCGAGACGGCAAACAATGCCGGCGGCATCAAAGTCGGCGACAAGCATTTCAAGATTGAAATCGACTATGTCGACTATCAGTCCAACACTCCGCGCGCGGTGCAGGCGGCTGAACGGCTGATTACACAGGATAAGGTCAATTTTCTGTTTGCGCCATTTGGGTCCGGCGCGACGAAGGCAGCTTCGAGTGTTTCGGAGCGCTACAAAATCCCCATGGTGGCGGCGACCGCATCGTCTGCGCAGGTCTATGATCAGGGATACAAGTATCTCTTTGGCATTTTCACTCCCAATGAAACCTTGACCAATCCCGTCGTCGATATTGTGACAAAAAAATTTCCGAGCACGAAGACCATCGCGATCCTGGCGCGCAACGATCTGTTTCCGCTTGCCATTGCCCAGGAAATGGAGAAGTCCGCCAAGAGAGCCAAGCTCGATGTCGTGTTCTTTCAAAAATACGACATCGGGACGCTCGATTTTGCGTCGCCTCTGACGGAGATTAAGGCGAAGAAGCCCGATTGGATTTTTGCAACCGGCTACACCAACGATCTGGTGCTGATGCGCAAACAGATGGGGGATCTACAGATCAAGGCGTCGTTTGTCACAATGATTGCCGCGCCCGCCTACCAGGAATTCATCGATTCAACAGGAAAGCTTTCAGAGAATGTGACCAGTGCAAGCTGGTGGCATCCCGCGGAGCGTTACAAAGGCGTCGACATTTTCGGCAGCACCGAGAATTTCGTGAAGGCGTGGCAAGCGAAATATAATACTCTGCCCGACTACGGTGAAGCTTCGGCCGCGGCGTCAGGCGCCATCTACCAGCTTGCGATTGAGCGCGCCGGTAGTATCGAGCCTCAGAAGGTGCGAGATGCGCTGGCGGCGATGGACCTGACAACATTCTGGGGCCCAGTCCACTTCGCGGCGGATGGCCAGATCGACTCGCTTAAGCCGCCGGTGTTTCAAATCCAGAATGGGAAGGCCGTAGTCATATTCCCGGACGCCATCAAGCAGGGAGAGCTGTTGTCGGGCGTGAATTAATCGAAGCCAGATCGAAACAACCGGGCGTACCGTGCTTTACATACAAGTATTCGTCAATGGACTCATATTGGGTGGCATTTATGCCTGCATCGCAGTCGGCTTCTCGCTGGTGTGGGGAGTGCTCAATGTCATCAACATCATGCACGGCTCGCTCATCGTCTTAGGCAGCTACGTTGCCTCTTTCGCTTACGTTGTGCTGGGGATCAATCCTTTCATCGCGATCCTGTTCATCGGTCCTCTCTTCTTTGCGTTCGGTTATCTGCTTGAACTGACCCTGATCAATCGCATCGTGGCAGCACCTGTTTTACTGACTTTGACGCTAACATTCGGCCTCGACCTGATTCTGACCAATGGTATGCTAGCAGCCTTCAGCGCCGACTATAGGCGCCTCACTCTCGATCCCCCGCTCGGCACCTTTAGCTTTGCCGGCATCGTGCTGCCGGTGGACAGGCTTTCCGCCATGGTCCTTGCGGTCTCGTTGACCGGCTTGCTCTATGTCCTGCTGGCCCGCTCCCGCACGGGGCGAGCAATTTCGGCCGTGCGCATGGATCGTGAAGCGGCGATGCTGATGGGGGTCAATGTCAGCCACGTCAACAGCGTGACCTTTGGGCTCGGAGCCATGATGGCCGGCGTATCGGGCGCATTGCTCGCCATGATTTTTCCGATCTTTCCGCTGCTTGGTTACACCTATCTCGGCAAGGCGTTCGTGATCTGCGTTCTAGGCGGGCTTGGCAGCGTTCCAGGCGCGTTGCTCGGAGGTGTCGTGCTCGGCGAGGTGGAAAGCTTCGGTGCGGTCTGGCTTGGCCCCGAACACGCCGTAACTCTCTCATTCCTGCTGCTGATCCTCGTATTGCTATTTCGTCCGAACGGACTGCTCGGCCGTGAGGGGTACGTCTGATGAAGCGCGATATCTGTATCGGCCTGGCCCTCTTCGCCCTTCTCTTGATCGCGCCGCTCTTCGGCGGACCCTATGGGCTTCGGCTGATGACGATCGCATTGATGTACATTGTACTGGCTATTTCATGGAACTTTATCGGAGGCATGGCAGGCTATCCCTCCTTTGCAGCCTCGGCGTTCTTCGGCCTTGGCGCCTACGCCGGCGCAGTCATCCAGGTCTCTGGCGCCCCGATGGGGGTGGCGTGGTGCGCCGCAGGCATCATCGCCATGGTGTTCTCCGGCCTTCTGGGGTGGGTGCTGTTACGCTTGCGCGGCCACTACTTCGCGATTGCGAGTTTTGCTCTGGTTGAAGTCCTACGCGTGCTCGTCAACTCGATGACAAACCTTACGGGGGGCGGCATGGGGCTAAACCTACCGATCCCGCAAATGTCCTCGGTTCAGGCCCAGGCGACATTCTTCTTCCATGCGATGCTGGGCCTTGCTGTGATCACGTTTGCGGTAAGCATGGCTGTCAGTTACTCCCGACTGGGATTTGGGCTGCGCTGCATTGAACAGAACGAATCCGCAGCGGACATTCTCGGTATCAATACGACACTGCATAAAGTCGTTGCGTTCATGCTGTCCGCCGTGTTCGTCGGTGCCGCCGGCGCGATCTATGCCTCGTGGGTCTACTACATCGAGCCTCCGGATGTTTTCGACATTATGTATTCGATAAAATCCATCGTGATGGTTT
>JBDTAT010000730.1:0-2752 GCA_039924505.1 Bryobacteraceae bacterium | reverse complement strand
AGGCCCCAATCCCAGCGCAGGGACAATTGAGATCCTGGGCGCGGTGAATTCGGGCATCATTCCCGCGCTCGCGGCAGCCGCCAATATCAACACGCCCGGCAGCCGGACCCGTCTCATCAACTGACGCGGCCTCCCAAAACTAGTCTTCCGATTCGCGCTGGAAACTGCGCCGGCGCAGGCAATCGGACGCGCCGGCGCGCCCGAGGCGGCCGCCAATAGTATCATGCGCGCAGCGCCGGATAGCCGTCCCGTCGAAGGCGGCGGCCGGTTTCGGTCAGCGTCTCCGCGTCGCCGGGATATATAGACCCGTCCGGCAACGGCCCGGTATTCAGGAGAAGATTCGCGTTCTGTCCCGCCGCCGCACGCAAGCGATCCATCACCTGGTCGGCGTTCAGGTGTTCCGCCCCTTTTACGTATCCCCAGCCTTTCAATTGCAGCGTGCTGCAAATCTCCATCGGCTTGCCGCTGGCGTTCGGCACGCCTTTACTTTCCGGCGCGAGATAATCTTCACTGCCGAGCAAGCCCTGCTTATAGGAGATCAGCACCTGCGGTTGCAACCCGCGAATCCGGCGGTACAGTTCGGCGCAGTGAAATTTCGTGCGGTCTCCGGAGTATGGCACGGCGATGCCGTCCAGCCAGATGCTCGCTATCGGACCATACTGGGTCAACAACTCCGTGATCTGCGCGGTCATAAAGTCGAGATACTTTTCCAGATGATGCGCTTTTCCGTACGCGTAGGACGGCTCGGGAGGATTGTATTCCGGGCGCGCGTTTCCTCCCCATTCATCGTTATTCGGCGCATGCGGGTGTCTCCAGTCCCGCCCGTGAGAGTAATAAAAACACAATCCCAGTCCGCGCCGGTCGCAAGCCTGAGCCAGTTCCGTTATCAGGTCGCGGCGCGCCGGGCTTGCGAGCGACGTGAACCGCGTCTGCCCGGTGCGGAACAGACAGAAGCTATCGTGATGGCGCGTCGTAATGGTGATGTAGCGCATCCGGGCGGCCACCGCCAAGTCGGCGATACGGCCGGCGTCGAAATTCCCGGCGTGGAATTGGGCGCTCAATTTGGCGTACTCCGCCACCGGAATTTTCTCCCGGTACTGGACCCATTCGCCGCGGCCGAGCAGGGAATACAAGCCGAAATGTAGAAATAAGCCGAAGCGGGCCTGCCGGAACCATGCGATGGCGGCGGCGCGCGGGTCTTCCGCATACAACTTCTCAAACCCGCGAAGGTAGCGCGGGACGACCGGAGCGGCCGCCAACGGAGCCGCCAGCGCGGCCGTGAATTCTCGTCGCGTCATTATTCCTGTCCTTGTTCCCGTCTCTTCAGTGGAACTCGCGCAAAACGGAGCGCGGCGGGCCGCACCCTTTGCGGTTAAAAATCCAGCCGGGCTCCCAGTTGCAGTTGCCGCGATCCGTATGCGCTCGTGATCTGCCCGAAAGTCACGTTGCTCAGATTTGAAACCGGGTTTCCAAAATGCGTCGTATTGAACAGGTTGTACGCCTCGCCGCGGAATTCCAGCGCCATCCCTTCGCGGAGCCGCAGCGGGAAGCGGCGGAACAGCGAGAAATCGAAATCCACCAAGCCCGGACCGCGCATAATATCCCGGCCGGAGTTGCCGAACGTGTAGGGCGCCGGCACCGCGAACGCCGAGGTGTTGAACCATTTCGCCACCGTTGGATTGCCGAGGGCCGGATCGCCCACCAGGTTCGCCCGCATGTACCCGCTGGCGTTACCCGTGTTGGCGATGTCGCCGTTCACGGCGATCGAATAGGGCAGCCCGGAATGCGCGCTCGCTACGCCATTCACCTGCCAGCCGCCGATCGCATAGTCCGCCATATGGTTCCCGGTGTGCAGCAGTTTACCGCTGCCGATGGGCAGCTCGTACACCCAACTGACGCTCAGATTCTGCGGGACGTCGATGCTGGCGACGCTGCGGTCGTTGTTGAAGTGGTACGGGTCTTGCACACTGCATCCCTCCACGCCGAAGAAGCCGTCGCAACCGATCGAGATCGCCTTCGACCACGTGTACGCCACCGTGTAGGAAAGCCCGTTCGAGTAGCGACGCCGCAGTTGCGCCTGCAAGGCATTGTAATTGGAGCGCCCCCAACTGCGATCGAAGTTGGTCGGCGCGATATAGGGAAACGGGCTCCGTGCGCTGGGATTCCCCGGACCGGGCGTCAGCGCCACGTTGTAAAAGCCGCCGATATCCAGGCGCCGGTTGCCGCTTCCCACATAATCCACCTCGAACAACGTCTCCTGGTTCAGGGCATACTGCGCTCCGAAGTTCCACTGCATCGAGTAAGCATCCTGGAAATTCGGATCCGCAAAGTAAGCGCCATTGTTGAACGGATTAGGCGCAGGCTGCGTAACTCCGGGGATCGGATTCTTCCCGGAAATAGTGGGCAGCGGTTGGGCCACCGAGGGCTGGTTCAAGTTGCCGGTAAGCTGGCGGCCGATGCTGGGCCATGTCTCCCCCATATTCTGCGCCATCTGCAGAATTCCCGCCAGATTGTCGTAGAACATTCCGAATCCGGCGCGCAGCGCGGTCTTCTCGTTCACCCGGTACGCCACGCCCACCCGCGGCTGCAGATTGGTCAACCAGTTGTGTAGAATTTTCTGGCGCGGGTCGAGGACGACGTGGGCCGGCAGCGAACCATCCGCGGTGGGGATGCAGGGCGCCGAGCCTAAGGCGGCGCACGAACCCGGTTGGGCCTGCAGAATGTAAGTTCCGTTGAGCAGATCCAGGTCGCC
>JBDTAT010000729.1:0-8905 GCA_039924505.1 Bryobacteraceae bacterium | reverse complement strand
CCACGCGCTCGCGCAGGACGTCGGTTTCAGCCTGATCGGAATTCTTCTCGCCTAATTCCTGCTGGATGGCGCGCAACTGCTGGCGGAGCATGTAGTCCTTCTGCTCCTTATTCATTTCGGTTCTGGCATCGCTCGAAATCTTATTACGGATTTCGAGCACCTGCACTTCGTGCGCCAGATTTGCATGCATCAGCCGCAGCGCATCGGCGCGGGTTTCCGATTCCAGCAGCTTCTGCTCCTTGGCTGGATCGAGGCTGAACATGGATGCCAGCAGGAACGCAAGACGCATCGGATCGCCGTTGATCGGCAGAACACGCGTGAGTTCCTGGACGGACTGCTGCGGCTGGGCGAGTTGCAGGGCTTTCACCGCCAGATCGATCAGCGCGCGCTCCAGTGCTTCCACCTCGGGACCCGAGTCCTGCGGGAGCGGAAGCGGTTGGAACCGGCCGCGCAAGAATGGCTCGGAGGCGTCGAGTTTCATAACGACGACGCGCTCCGCGCCGAGCACGAGCAGTTCGACCAGATCCTCGCTGGGGCGGGACGTTTTGCGAATCACCGCCTTCGTGCCGATGGTGTAGAGATCGTCGGGTCCAGGCGATTCGGTGGACGGATCGCGCTGCGCCAGGACCAGAATCTCTTTCTCTTCGCTGGCGAGCGCGGCCTCGACGGCGGCGAGCGACGCGGGCCTGCCGACGGAGAGCGGCATCAGCAGCCCCGGGAACAAAATAGAGTTTTTCAGCGCTAGCACCGGCAGGATCTGGACAGCGTTTTTGTCTGGCATTTGGTTATCCCTCATTCAAGATTCAAAAGGGGCAAGCCGTTTAGAGCCTGCCCCATCTTCTATCCAACTCGCGCAAAACGGGAGCGCGGCGCGAAATACTTTCGGCCTCGAACCGCGGTACGCGCCGCGCCCTTTGCGCTGGTTACTTCACTGCTGCTGGCGGAACCGCTCCCGGTCACGGCTCGGTTTGCGGGTCGCGGTTTGCCGGTCGCGGCGCCTTGCGGCCGCGACCCGGCTACTTGCGGCTACTCGATTGGATTCGAGAACCGCTTACTTCGATTCAATCGCGATGAACAGCGTGCCGCCTCCGCGGTTGACCAGCAGAAGCGTGCCCTTGCCGTTGGACTGGCGGACATCGTTCTCGAACTCCGCCGCGGTCGCAACCGCCTGGTGGTTAACCTGGAGGATGACATCGCCGCGCTGCAGGCCAGCCTCGGCCGCGGCCGAAGACTGATCGACATCGGTGACGACCACACCCTTGGCGGACGGGCCTAATCCGAGTTGTTGCGCGTCGTCCGGCGTGACGGTTTCGACGCTAACGCCTTCGAGCGCGCTCTTGGCGCCGTTGCCCGGACCGTTGCCGCCGCCGCCGTTTTTGGCGAGAGCTTCATCGGTCGGCCGTTGGGCGAGGGAAACGGTGGCGTCCATCGAATGGCCGTCGCGATACAACTTCATATGCGCCGTGGCGCCGGGGCCAAGCTCGGCGATCTGCAAGCGGAAGGCATCGACATCGGTGACCGGTTGGCCATTCAATTCGACGACGACGTCGCCGGACTTGAGACCGGCTTTGGCGGAGGGAGATCCCGGCTCGATCTGGGTAAGCGCAACGCCGGTGTTGGCCGACAGGCCGAACGCTTTGGCGAGGCTGGGGCTGACTTGCTGGACGGTGGCGCCCATGTAGCCGCGGGACACTTTGCCGTGCTCCTCAATCTGATTCATGACGTTGGAGGCGAGCGAAACCGGAATCGCGAAGCCGATACCCTGATTCCCACCGCCGTTACCGGAGAGAATGGCGGTGTTGATACCGATCATTTCGCCGCGCGTATTGATAAGCGCTCCGCCCGAGTTGCCGGGATTGATGGAGGCGTCGGTTTGGATAAAGTCTTCATACTCCTCGATGCCGAGGCCGGCGCGGCCGGTGGCGCTGACGATTCCCATGGTGACGGTCTGGCCGAGCCCGAACGGGTCGCCAATGGCGAGACACACATCGCCGACTGCCGGCTTCGCGGCCGTGCTCATGTGGAGGACCGGCAGGTTAGTGGCGTCGATTTTCAGGACCGCGATATCGGTCTGCTTGTCGGTGCCGATGACCTTGGCTTTAAACTCGCGCTTATCGGCGAGATAGACTTTGACGTCGGTCGCGCCATCGACGACGTGGTTATTGGTAAGGATGTAGCCGTCGGATTTTACAATGACGCCGGACCCGAGGGCTTGTGCGCGGTGGTCGCGCGGTTGAGACTCCGGACCCATGTTGCCGCCGAAGAACTGGCGGAAAAACGGATCGTTGAACAATGGGTTGTTGCCCCCCTGGCCCCTTTGGCCGCGTTGCGCTTTGACCACGGTGGTGGTGGAGATGTTGACCACGGCCGGGGTGGCGAGTTTGACGATGGGAGCGAAAGTAACCAGCTCGCCGGAGCCGGGATGGGCGAGGCTATCGGCGGAAACCGTGGCCTGAAGAGGCGACGGGCGAGCGCCGTTCATGTAGCCGGCGACGATGCCGCCACCAATCGACGCCAGGACCAGTGCGAATACCGCCATCAGGGGGCGGATGTGAAATGAGCGGTGCATATAGGTGTACTCCTTCTTTCTTTTTTTGAGAAACGCGCACAACCAACTCTCTGGCGGCTTTTGCGCGTCTGGTACTTGTCATCATTTCCTTCATACTGCCGTTGCCTGTGCGAGGGGCTGGAACGAGAGCGCTCCAGCAGTGGGATCGGCGTCGATCAGAATTTTCTGGCCGTCGCGGACTTCACCCGCCAGAATGCGGCGGGCGAGCGGAGTCTCGACCTCCTTTTGAATGGCCCGTTTTAACGGCCGGGCGCCGTAGGTTGCATCGTAACCGCTGCGAACCAGCCAGGCCCGGGCGGCGTCGGACATCTCGATTTCGATGTGGCGCTCAGCCAGCCGTACACGCAGGCCAGCGAGCTGAATCTCGACGATCTGCTTCAGGTGGTCTTCGGAAAGCGCGTGGAAAACGATGATTTCGTCCACGCGATTGAGAAACTCAGGCCGGAACTCCCGGCGTAACTCCTCCAACACGACATCCTTCATGCGCCGGAACTCTTCGCCCGAAAAAGCTCCCCGGTAGTCCAGAATGCGGTGGCTACCGATATTGGACGTCATGATAACGATGCTGTTCTTAAAGTCTACCGTTCGACCCTGCCCATCTGTTAGACGGCCATCATCCAGAATTTGTAACAAAACATTAAAGACGTCATGATGAGCTTTTTCAATTTCGTCGAATAGGACAACAGAATAAGGACGGCGGCGGACGGTTTCGGTGAGTTGGCCGCCTTCTTCATAGCCGACATAGCCGGGAGGCGCGCCGATCAGACGGGCGACGGTGTGCTTCTCCTGGTACTCCGACATATCGATGCGGACCATGCTGTGCTCGTCGTCGAAGAGAAATTCGGCCAGCGCGCGGGCGAGTTCTGTTTTCCCGACGCCGGTGGGGCCGAGAAAAATGAAGCTGCCGATGGGACGCTTGGGGTCCTTCAAACCGCTGCGGGCACGCATGACGGCCTCGGCGACCGCCAAAACAGCCTCGTCCTGGCCGATCACACGCTTGTGCAGCTCGTCTTCCAGATGCAGAAGCTTCTGCATGTCGCCTTCCAGGAGCTTCGAGACCGGAATGCCGGTCCAGCGGCTGACCACGTCGGCGATATCCTCCTCGTCCACCTCTTCTTTCAGCAGGCGGCGAGTGCCTTGTTTTTCGGTGAGCTTCTGCTCCTGCGCGTGGAGGTTGCGCTCCAGTTCGGTAAGGGTGCCGTATTTTAATGCGGCCGCGCGGTTCAGATCGTAGTCGCGCTCGGCGCGGTCGATCTCGACTTTGGTCTGTTCAATTTGCTCGCGCAGCGCGCGGAGTTTTTGGACCGCCTCTTTTTCGGCCTGCCACTGCGCCTGCAGAGCGCTGGAGCCGGCTTTCAATCCGGCGACTTCCTTTTCTATTTTCTGGAGCCGCTCCTTGGAAACGGCGTCCTTTTCTTTCTTGAGCGCCTCGCGTTCAATCTCGAGTTGCATGATACGGCGCAGGCTCTCATCCAGCTCGGCCGGGAGCGAATCGATTTCAGTGCGCAGCTTGGCGGCCGATTCATCCACCAGATCGATGGCTTTGTCGGGCAGGAAGCGGTCCGAGATATAGCGCTGCGAGAGCACCGCGGCGGCGACCAGCGCGGAATCCTTGATACGGACGCCGTGATGGACCTCATAGCGCTCGCGCAGACCGCGGAGGATGGAGATGGTGTCCTCCACGGTCGGCTGATCGACGAAGACGGTTTGGAAACGGCGCTCGAGGGCGGCGTCTTTCTCGATGTATTTGCGATATTCGTCGAGCGTCGTGGCGCCGATGCAGTGCAGCTCTCCGCGGGCTAGCATGGGTTTCAGCAGATTACCGGCGTCCATGGAGCCCTCGGCTTTGCCGGCTCCGACCACGGTATGCAGCTCGTCGATGAAGAGAATGATTTCGCCGGCGGCGCTTTGGATTTCCTTGAGGACGGCCTTGAGACGTTCTTCGAACTCGCCGCGGAATTTCGCGCCGGCGATGAGCGCGCCCATATCGAGGGAGACGACGCGCTTCTTTTTCAAGCCTTCGGGAACGTCGCCGCGGACGATGCGCTGGCCCAGTCCCTCGACAATGGCGGTTTTGCCGACACCGGGCTCGCCAATCAGCACGGGATTGTTCTTGGTGCGGCGCGAGAGAACCTGGATAACGCGGCGAATTTCCTCGTCGCGGCCGATGACCGGGTCAAGCTTGCCTTGCGCGGCAAGCTGCGTGAGGTCGCGGCCGTAGCGTTCCAGCGCCTCATACGTGGTCTCGGGATTTTGAGTGGTGACACGCTGGCTGCCACGAACCTCCTGGAGGGCCTCCATCAGGCGCTGGCGGGAAAGGCCAAATTCCTTAAACAGGTGTCCCGCGATGCCAGTGTCGCCCGTGATAGCGAGCAGGACGTGCTCAATCGAGAGGTACTCGTCCTTCAGCCGTTTGGCTTCGTCTTCGGTTTCAGTCAGGAGCTTTTGGAGGCGCGGCGTGACGAAAACATGATCCGGCCCCGCCCCTGGCCCCGAGACCTTCGGGAGCCGATCCAGCTCCTGCTCGAGCTTACGGCGTAGAGTGGGGACGTTGATGTCGGCTTTGTTGAGGATAGACGGGGCGAGGCCACCCTCCTGCTCCAATAAGGATGCGAGGAGGTGCTCGACATCGATCTGCTGGTGACCGAGACGCGCCGCGCGGGATTGGGCGTCGCGAAAGGCCTCCTGGAATTTTTCGGTGAAGCGATTAAAGTCCATGCTTGGCAACCCTAAAATGAGTATACACCGTCAGTGTGCATGAATGCAATAATATGAGCGTTTGATTATCAACTAGTAGCACAACGTTAGCATCCACCAATGGGATAGATGCGCCTCGATGCGATTTCGTTCTGAGTTTCGTGGGTCTGGTGACGCAAGTTGGGCTTTTGGAGCGAGCGTTTTGACGGGGCGTGACGCAAGTGACGGTTTTGACATCGGCTTTTCGATGGCAGGCCGGAGCGAGAGAGTGATGTGGAATCTATGGGATGGCGGGAGGCCCAGGATCGCCGGTGACGCAAGTCGAGGTTTTGGTATTGGCATTTTGGATCGGGTATCGTGATAAATGGTTGGCATGCGCGCGTTCAGAGACCTCCAGTATCAGTTTACCCCAAGGCTGGAAGGTGTTTTCAGCTAAAGTTTGCATTTTCATGCGGTTACGTCGCGTGATTGGCGCGAGTGCGCGATTGCTGAAACGGGAGAATGATCCGGAGTGCTCTCCGTTCCAACGACCACAAGAACCGCTCCCTCACGTGCCCAGAGGGCACCCAGGCTCGGAAGCGCTTTCGGAGCGGGGTTCGAGGATGGACGGGCTATTTCCTGACAGACGCCTTAGAGAAGCCAGCGGCGCGCGATCTGATCGTTCTCGTCGGCTGTGATCATCCAGTCGAGAATGGCGGTTTTCAGCTCCCGCATTTGCGCTTGATACGCCGGATCGGCGATGAGGTTCCGCTGCTCAACGGGGTCGTTTTCGAGGTCGTATAACTCGGCGCCGTTGCCCGGGTAATAATTCAATTTCCAGCGGCGGGTGCGCGCCATCTTCGCATCCGGATGGCGGATGCCGGCGATGCCCTGGCCGGGCACGAAGGGCATCTTGAGCGCGCCGCCGGTGATGACTTCGGGAATGATGTTCTCGGAAAACACGATCTCGCGCGGCGTGTAGGCGGCCCGTTGGCCGGCGACTAAGGGCGCGAAGCTGCGGCCTTGCACGCGATCGGAAATGGGAAGGCCGCAAAGCTCCAGGAGGGTGGGAAGAACATCGACCATCTCCACCAGATCGCCGTAACGGCGTGGCGCGATGCGGCCCGGATGGTTTTTCGGGAACTCGCGCAAAACGGAGTGCGGCGCGAAACCGTTTCTGTCTCCGACGATGGTGCGCACCGCACCCTTTGCGCTGATCAGGAACGGCACATGCACGGACGATTCGAAGAACACGTTTTTATCCATCAAGCCGTGTTCGAGTAACTGCGCCCCGTGATCGGTGGCGAAGACCACAATGGTGTTGCGGGCGCGGCCTGTGCGCTCCAGTTCGTCGAGAATGCGTCCGATTTCGTAATCGACCATCGAAACGGCCGCATAGTAACTGCGGTACATCCATTCCAGACGGCTCGGGAGGATTGCATACTCCGGGCGGCCGCGGAGGATCAGCTTCTGAACCGGAAGCGGGAGCGCGCGAATGTCGTCCAGCGTGACGCGGCGCGGAAGGGGGATGTCGACCTTGTCGTACATTGCGTCGTAGGGCGCCGGAGTTTGAAACGGCGAGTGCGGCTTAAAGAACGAGGACAGAAGATAGAACGGCTTCGGCGATGTGGAAAGCTCGCGGAGAGTCCGGCAGGTTTCTTCGCCGGTCCAATGGGTGGGTCCGAAGCGATACTCGATAGAGGCGCGAAACGGATTCTTCCCCGGCGGAACGTCCTTCGCCAAGGCCGTGTAGGGAATCGACGCTTGCGGATCGTGAGCGCGGCGCCATTTCACGTAATCGGAATACGGGTCGGTGATTCCCACGCCGTCGTGGAGCAGCACACGGTCGAAGCCGGTGGAGCGCGCGTGTTCCGCGGTGGGTGGATAGAAGTGGAGTTTGCCGACCGAGGCGGTCTGATAACCGGCGTCGTGAAGCATTCGCTGCAGGAACACCTCGCGCGGATCGCACGGCGTGTAATTCACGCGGTTCTTGTGGCTATGCGCGTAGCGGCCGGTAAAATAGCTGACGCGCGACGGCACGCATACGGGCGACTGAACGAAGGCCTGGCTGAAATTCGCCGATCGCGCCGCCAGACGGTCCAGATTGGGAGTATGAATGAGCCGGTTGCCGTTCGCGCCCAGACAATCGTAGCGGAACTGGTCCGCCATCAGAAACAGGATATTGGGGCGGGACGCTGCCGCGGCGGAAGCGGCCACGCCGGATTGGAGACCCGCTTCGAAAAATGTCCTTCGTGTCATCATGCGTTTTGCGGGGCTTCGCAATGCGCGTCAGAACAGCAACTTCAATGCGAACTGGAGCGAGCGGGGCGTGTTGGACTGCGTGGAGACGACGCCGAACTGCCCGGACGACAGCACCATGTTCGGGATGCCAAAAACCACCTGATTGAGCAAATTGAACGCCTCCGCCCGGAACTGGACGGAAAACCGTTCCTTCACTTCGAAGCTTTTGAATAACGAAAAGTCGATGTTCTGCGCGCCCTCGGACCGGACGTTCGGAAGCGTGCGGCCGGCGTTGCCGAAGGTAAACGGCGCCGGTTGTGAAAATACGGAAGTATTGAAGTATCCGCCGAGCCGGCTTCCGATGGGGGTGTTCAAGGCCGGGTCTTGTCCGTTCACGTTCGGCCGCAAGACATTCCCGCCGGCGGCCGATGTATTTTGCGTAGTGGGAGAGAGCGGAAATCCGGTTTGATTGGTGGCAATCCCGTTCGCCTGCCAGCCTCCGAGAACACTGTTTAAGCCCCGGTTCCAGTTGGTCCCAAACCGCTGTCCCCGGCCGAACGGCAGGCTGTAGACTCCACTGACAACGAGAGTCCTCGAGATATCGTTGGAGGAAACCCCGCGTTCCGCCTTCAGGTCGTAAATGTTCTGGATGCCGCCGGTGTTGTGGCCGACGTTCGAGACGATGGCATACTCGTCGATCAATTTCTGGCCGGTGAAAGAAACGAGCGCGCTAAGCCCCTGGCTGAAACGCTTTTCGATCTTCATCTGAAACGCGTGATAAATGCTGTAACCACCCGTCATGTAGGAAGCCTCAATGCCGGTGAACTGCGGATACGGCGCCAGCAGATAGCTTTCGGGCACGGTGGCGGCGGCGAGCGGTCCGGTGGCGATAAGGCCGAAGAAGGGATTCGGCACGCTCTGCTGCAGCTTGGTTCCGAGGGCGAGCGATTGCGGGCTCAACTGGTTCAGATTGAAATCGTTCTCGCCGGATTCGTTGAGATGCACTCCGTGGCTCCCTACATAGGATGCGTCGACCAATAGATTTCCCGGCAGTTGCCGCTGAATTTCAAAATCCCAATTCTCCATGTAAGGAACGTGGTTGTCGCCCGTAATGGGCGTTTCAAATGTGGAGCCGATGCCAGAGAGCAGACCTTGGGAGCTGCCGACGATCGGGTTGAGTCCGTTGGGAAAAGGATTGCCGATATAGATGGAGGGCGTCAGGCCGTTCGGGCTTCCGACATAACTGGTGGCGCTGCTGAACCCCTGATTGCCGATCGTGGCGCCGGCCTCCCGGTAGGAAGGCCCATAGAAGATGCCGTAACCTCCGCGCAGAACGGTATTCTTCGTCACTTGATAGGCGAATCCAAACCGCGGCGCCCAGTCGGATAGCGCCCTCGAGTACTGGCGGCGGCCCGAGCC
>JBDTAT010000728.1:0-2509 GCA_039924505.1 Bryobacteraceae bacterium | reverse complement strand
CACTACCCCTCAAGTGATCCCGTCTCTTCTTCGGAACGCCGCCACGAAACCCCCGGCGGTGTTGATTTTCACCATGTGTTACTGGCCCGAGCCGACCGGCATCGGACCCATGGCTACGGATCTCGCGGAATGGCTGGCCGATCTTGGCTGGAAAGTGACCGTCGTTACCGGCTTTCCTCTTATGCCCGATTGGGAAATCTACCCTGAGTGCCGGGGCAAGCTATTCGAGCGGCGGATCAGGAACAAGACGGAAATATTCCGCTCCTGGGTCTACTGTCCCCGGCGCCCGCGCGCGGGGCGGATGAAGACCTGGAAACGGCTGGTATTCGATTCCACCTTGGTCTTCACGGCGGTGGCAACTCTGCTCTCGCGAAGGCCTCCGGACGTGATCGTGGCGATCGGGCCGCCGCTGCAGACCGGATTCGCTTCTCTCTTTTTGAAGCGATTGTGGGGATGTCCGGCGCTCTACTGGATGCAGGATATCGTGCCGGACGCGGCCGTCAACGTCGGAATGATGAAAGACGGGGCGGCTTTGCGATTGGCGCGCCGCATGGAACGGGCGGTTTACGAAGGCGTGGATCGGATCGGAGTGATCTCCGATGGCTTCCGTAATAATCTTTCGGCCAAAAACATTGCTCCGCAAAAGCTGGCTCTTCTGCCAAATTGGGCCGACGCGGAAACTTTCGACGCGACTCCCGCGGATGCCGGCACGCGATCTTCTCTCGGCTGGGATCCCGCCGATTTTGTCGTGATGCACGCCGGCAGCATGGGTGCCAAGCAGCGCCTGGAGAATGTGGTTGGGGCGTTTCGGCAATTGGAGGCCGTCGATCGCCTCCGTCTGGTTTTCCTCGGGGGAGGGAATTGCTCGGACGCTATCCGGTCGGAAGCCCGGCGGCTCGACGTGAAACGTGTCGTGTTCCTCCCCACGGCGGCACAGGCCGATTACATTAACCTGTTGAGAGCCGCCGATCTGCTGTTAATCAACCAGGCGGGAACCGTAATCGATGCGCTGATCCCGAGCAAGTTGCTGACGTATCTGCTGGCGGGGAAGCCGGTGGTTGCCGCCGTAAACGCCGAGAGCGAAACGGCGAAATTCATCCGGCGGGCCGGCTGCGGATTAATCGCCGAGCCGGATCGTCCCGGAGCGCTTGCCGCCGCGATCTTGCGACTGGAGAACGATCCCGCCGCTCGAATGCGGCTGGGAGCCGCCGGCGCGGCGTTCGTTCGCGCGCACTGCGACAAAACCGTGCTGCTGGACCGTTTTGCCGCGGTCTTGACGAGAATGGCGTCGCGAGCGGGGCGCGTTCCCGCCCGCGGTGTCGAGGTAGCCCATGCCCGGCACCGATAAGGGCGCGCCCGCCGCCATGTCTCCGGTCCGCCTCGCCAACTTTCGTAACGAATCGTATAGCCCAGGCCGGCCGCTGCCTTGGTTGATTGCATGGATGCTGTTCGGGCTTCCCATTCTGCGCTCTCCAGTGATTTCCTATCGCATGCGCGCCGCGTTGTTGCGTCTTTTCGGCGCACGACTAGGCTCCGGCGCCGTGATTAAGCCAGGAGTTCGCGTTAAGTATCCGTGGCGGCTGATTGTCGGTGACGATTGCTGGATCGGCGAAGATTGCTGGATCGATAATCTCGAACTGGTCCGGCTCGGCAATAACGTCTGTCTCTCGCAAGGGGCTTATCTTTGCACCGGGAACCACGATTGGTCGGACCCCTCGTTCGGCCTGATAGTCAAGCCTATCGTCTTGGAAGACGGAGCCTGGGCCGGAGCTCGCTCGACGTTGGCGCCCGGCGTCACTCTCGGCGAGTGTGCGATCGCGGCCGCCGGGAGTGTGGTGACCCGCAATATTCCCCCCTTCGAGATTCACGCCGGCAACCCGGCCGTCTTTTCGCGCCGCCGGCGCATGAAAGCCGACGAGCGTCAGCCGGGTTTCTGAAATATCCTACCGCCGGGACGTGCTTGCGGATGGATGGACCGTTCGCCCGGCGCGGCCGAATTCGGAAGAAGCCAGAGCGCGCCGCAGCAGGCCATGAGCTTTATCGGAGGACATGAAACTCGAGAATAAAAACGCCCTAATCGTGTACAGAATAATGATCAGATCGCATTTCAGAATGTTTCCGTTGCGGTAAACGTCCGAATAGGAAGCTTCCAGGGCCAACCTCTCGGCGGGCCGTAAATTGAGCTTTCCGACAACCTGCGCAATTCCGGAAATCCCGGCCGGGCTGTCGAATCTTTCCCGCCAAAATTCGTGCGTTTTCAATAAATCCACGTTTTCGCGGGGCAGCGGACGATTTCCGATCAGACTCATCTGCCCGGCAATCACATTGAGAAACTGCGGCGTCTCGACGAGTTGGGTGCGTTCGAGCAGCCTGCCGAGCGGTGTGAAAACCTCACAGGTCAGCGGGATATCGAGAAATCCCTCGCGCATAAATCTGCGGTGGAGATCGTACTTGTCCGACTTCGCGTCCCGCGCCATCGTGCGGAACTTGTAAACGGTAATGCTTTTGT
>JBDTAT010000727.1:0-10370 GCA_039924505.1 Bryobacteraceae bacterium | reverse complement strand
GCAGGTCAGCGGAACCCTCGACGGCCTCAGCGGAACCTTCGTGCTCCAGCACAATGGCATTATGGATCGCGGTACGCCGCGGCAGAGCGTCGTTGTGGTGCCGGATTCCGGGACCGGCGAACTGACGGGACTGAGCGGCACGATGACAATCGTCATTGCAGACGGCAAGCATTCCTACGACTTTGAGTACACGTTGGCCAATCACAAGCCATAGCGTTGCAGGCGGCGGTAAAGGGCGCTGCGGCTGAGGCCGAGGGCGCTGGCGGCGTGGCTGACGTTGCCGGCGTAACGGGCCAGCGCCTTTTTGATGAGGAAGGCCTCCACTTCCTCCAGGCTCATATCCTCCAGGCGCGGCGCCGATTCGCGTCCGGAGCGGAGGGCGAGATCCCCGGGGCGGATGGAAGCGTCCTGCGCCATCAGGACGGCCCGCTCGACGACGTGATTCAGCTCGCGAACATTCCCTTGCCATGCGTGATCGAGCAGAGCCTGCATCGCGGCGGCGTCGAAATTTTGCAAGCTTTTGCGATAGCGGCGGGCGTGGATGCCGAGGAAATGCGCGGCGAGCAGCGGGATGTCCTCGCGGCGCTCGCGCAACGGCGGCAGATGAATCTCGATCGTGTTAAGACGGAAGAGCAAGTCCTGCCGGAACCGGCCGCCCGCGACCTCTTCGCCTAAATTGGAGTTGGTGGCGGAGATAATGCGGACATCGACGCGGCGGGTTTTCGAGGATCCGACGCGCTCCATTTCGCCGATTTCGAGAACGCGCAGCATCTTGGATTGCAGGTTCATGGGGACGTTGGCGATTTCGTCGAGGAAGAGCGTGCCGCCATCGGCCAACTCGAAGCGGCCGACGCGATCCATCTTGGCGTCGGTGAACGCGCCTTTGACGTGGCCGAATAATTCGCTTTCAAAGATGCCCTCGGCCAGGCCGCCGGCGTTTACGGTGACCATGGGTTTTGCGGCGCGCCCGGAGACGGCGTGGAGCGTGCGGGAGACGACCTCTTTGCCGGCCCCCGGCTCGCCGGTGATCAGCACGTTGGCATCGGAAGGGCCGACGCGCGAAATGAGCTGCAGCACGGGCTGCATGGCGGCGGATTCGGCGATCAGCGTGGGCAAGCCGTCGGTGCGGAGGAGATGATTTTCCGCCTCGAGGCGCTGGCCGCGGCGGAGAGCTCCGCTCAGCTCGATTTGCGTGCGGACCACGCTGAGCAGACGGGCGTTGTCCCAGGGCTTCTGAATGAAATCGCGCGCGCCGCGGCGCATGGCGTCGACGGCCAGCTCGACGCTGCCCCAAGCGGTCATGACGACGACGGAGAGAATGGGGTCGAGAGATTGGATGCGCGCGAGCAAGTCCATGCCCTCCTCGCCCGACGTGGTGTCGCGCGAATAGTTGAGATCCATGACGAGGACGTCGAAGTCGCGAGCTTCCAGAGCGGCCAGAATTCCGGCGGGTGACGCCGCGGATTCGGCGGCGTAGCCTTCGCCCTTCAGCAGGAGCCGGAG
Source organism: Bryobacteraceae bacterium (assembly GCA_039924505.1). GTDB lineage: Bacteria > Acidobacteriota > Terriglobia > Bryobacterales > Bryobacteraceae > JBDTAT01. The sequence continues at coordinate 8,867 of JBDTAT010000727.1, read as the reverse complement.
CGCTTCGAGGACGTCGGGCTGGTCGTCGGCAATCAGGACGCGCGTGTTGGGGGATGATTTCATTTCATCCTTGTAAACTTAAAGGTAGCCGAATTGATAGGCAACTCCATGGCCACGGATTGGGCGGGATAAGTGCTTTAGAACGGCTGGACGGATGGACGCGGGTGTCCGATATTGGGATGGGCCGTCTTGCGGCTGAACACGCCCAATTCGGCGCCTGTGCAGCCGGCGACTGAGTACTGTATACTGGGCAGCGACTTTTGCGGAGGCCACAATTCATGATGAAATCTCACCGCTACTGCATCATCGCGGCGTTGCTTTCGGCCGCCGGCTTCGCGCAAACGACCGCGCTGAGCGAGGGTCTGACGCCCGCGCAGAGAAACGCGCGCGCGAAAGCCCAGAATGTGCCCGAAATCCGCTACGATTCGGTTCCCAACTTTCTCAAGTTTCCGGCAAACATCTATATGGGCGAAGGCATCGGAGTAGCAACCGATTCCAAAGGGCGCGTTTTTGTTTACACCCGCAGCCAGCGGACGCAGCTTTTCGAATTCGACCGGAACGGGAACTTCCTGCGCGAAATCGGCGAAGGTCTGTACGGCTTCGTCTTCGCGCATGCCGTGCGCGTCGATCGGCACGACAATATCTGGGCCGTCGATGAGGGGAGCAATATGGTGATCAAGTTCAGTCCCGACGGGCGGGTCGCGATGGTGCTCGGCCGTCGTCCGGAGCCGATCGATCTGACCGGGATGCTCTCGCCGCCATCATCGATTGCCCATCCAGGACCCTACACCTTCGACCGGCCAACCGATGTGGCGTGGGATGCTGCGGGAAATATTTTCGTCTCCGATGGCTACGGTAACTCGCGGGTGGTGAAGTACGACAAGAATGGCCGGTTCATCGCCGAAGCCGGATCGAAAGGGTCGGGAAAAGGCCAGCTCAACCTTCCGCATACGATCGCGGCGGACGCCCAGGGCAATGTGTACGTCGGGGACCGCAGCAACAAGCGCATCGAGGTTTTCGACAACGATCTTACGTTTAAGGCGATCTACGATCAGACCGGCGCGCCCTGGGCGATTTGCATTTCAGAGGGACCGCACCAGTACCTCTATAGCTCGAATTCCTACCCCGACAACAACAATTCCGAGCTCTCCGGGGTAACGGGTGAGATTTACAAGATGGAACTGGATGGGACCGTTCTGGGCAAGTTCGGAACGGCCGGCAAACAGCTTGGCCAATTCAGCACGGTGCATGAAATCGATTGCCGCGATGCGAACGAGATCATGACCGCTGAGATCACGGCGTGGCGGGTGCAGAAAATCCGGCTGCACCCAAGCGCGAAACCGGGAGGTCCGCAATAATGAAACGGCCAATCGTCAATGGATTGCTCAGCGGAATGCTGCTGTTGGCGGCGGCCTCGCTCGGCGCACAGGTTCCGGAAATTTCCTACGATTCGCCGAGAACTTTTCTGAGATTGCCGGCGCATATATACCTCGGTGAAGCGGCCGGAGTAGCGGCGGCATCGAATGGGAATATATTTGTGTACACGCGGACCGGTGAGGTTGCGACGATGGGTGGATCGCGCACATTCACGCACGGCGGCTCGCGGCTGTTTGAGTTCGATGCAACCGGAAAGTACCTTCGCGAGATCGGCCATGGCGTCTATGGGTTTCTCTTTGCCCAGGCCGTGAAAATCGATGCGCGGGACAACATGTGGATTGTGGACCGGGGATCGAACATGGTGATCGAATTCAACCCGGCCGGCCGCGTGCTGATGATGCTGGGGCGGAAGCCGGAATCGGTGGAAGTGGGCGCAAGACGCGCGACTAAGGGGGCCGGCGTGCCGGGCGATAATTTCAACCAGCCGACCGACGTCGCATGGGACGCAGCCGGCAATATTTTCGTCGCCGACGGCTACGGAAATGCAAGAATTGCGAAGTTTGACAAGCACGGCAAGTTCCTTAAATCCTGGGGTTCGAAGGGCACGGAAGAGGGCCAGTTCGAGATTCCGCACTCGCTCGCCGTGGATGCGCAAGGAAACGTGTATGTGGCGGATCTGGGCAACCGGCGCATTCAGGTTTTCGACAACAGCGGGGCCTTCAAGAGACAGATTTCCGGAGTGGGCGCTCCGCGCGCCATCTGCATTTCCGGCGGACCGCATCAGTTTCTATACAGCTCGAATTCAAATCCGCCGGATTCGCTGGATAACGGCGAGATTTACAAGATGGAACTGGATGGAACGGTCGCCGGAAAGTTCGGGAGGGCGGGAAAACTAATCAAGGAGTTCGGCACGGTGAACCAAATCGCTTGCCGCAATCCGGACGTACTGTACGTGGCGGAGCTTACGAACTGGCGAGTGCAGAAGATCACTCTCCATCCCACCCGCGCGCCGAACTGAGGCACGCGCCGTTCCGCTGCAAGGGGTTTCATAGCCGGAAATGCGCGTGCTTTTGCGGAAGTGGGGCATGTCATACTGGAAGCAGAACTCCATGGACGGCGAAATGAGATCATCGTGATCGGCAACGGCTCGGGGGAAACGCAAGAAGGGTTTCCGCTGGGCTCAGCGCGGCGCTTCACGACGGTCAGGCTCGCGACGACATTCGCGGCGCCGCAGAGCTTGCCGATCTCTTGATGGAACCGCGGGCTCCGTCCAAAGAAGCGTCGCTGACGTCCCACGTCTCGCTCCTGATGGTCGCCAAGACCCTCGGCTTCGCATTCAGTATGGCGTTACCGCTGATCCTTGTCCGGCGGATGAACCAGGCAGAGTATGGGCTTTATAAGCAGGTGTTCCTGGTGCTGGCGACGGCCCTTTACATTCTTCCGTTCGGATTCGGAATGAACGCCTACTATTTCCTGCCGCGGGAGCCCGAGCACCGGCGCCAAACAGTGGCCAACATCATGGTCTTCAACTTTGTGGTTGGCGGGCTGGCGTTCCTGGCGCTTTTCTTTTGCCCGGTGTTGCTGCAGTGGATCTTCCGCGATACCAAATTGGCTGGCTTTTCTCCGCTGATTGGCGTGATGATTTTGCTGTGGATCTTCGGGGCTTTCCTTGAAATCGTCCCTATTGCGCACGGGGAGGTGGGGCTGGCCACGATTTTCATTATCTGCGTACAACTCACGCGGACCGTTTTGTTCGTGACCGCAGCGGTGTGGATGGGGACGGTGCGCTCCCTCATTTACGCCGCAATTATTCAAGGCGCATTTCAGAGCTGCTTTTTATTAGTCTATCTACATTCGCGCTTCCGGGGTTTCTGGCGCTGTTTCGATTGGAAGATGCTTCGCCGGCAGTTGTCCTACTCCGTGCCCCTTGGCATGGGGGCGGCTCTCTTCACGCTGCAGACCGATCTGCATAACTACGTGGTGTCCAACCGCTTCGGGGCCTCCGAGTACGCCATCTATTCGGTGGGCACATTCAACTTGCCGTTGGTGGGGCTCCTCCAGGAGGCGGCGAACGCCGTTTTGATCCCGCGAGTCGGGCTGATGCAGCAGAGAGAGCAACACCAGGAGGTTATCTATCTGATCGCGCGCGCCATGCGAAAACTGGCAGCGGTATATTTTCCGATTTATGCGCTGATGATGGTGGTTGGCCCACAATTTATCGAGTTTCTCTTCACAAAACGGTATCGCGCCAGCTGGCCCATCTTCGCGGTGAATCTGACGCTGATTCTGACCGGCATTCTTATGCAGGATCCGTTGTTCCGCGCGTACATCTCGGAGCGCTTCTTCCTGCTCCGTTTCCGGTTCGCCGTGCTGGCCGTGCTCATTGTGGCGTTATGGATTGGAACATCCCGGTATGGACCGATGGGAGCGATTTGCGCGGTTGTGATCGTAAACTTCATGGAGCGGACCATTACGGCGCTGCGTTTCGGGCGCCTGATTGGAGTGGGTCGAAAGGACCTGGTTCTACTCCGCGACGTGGCAAAAATAGCCATAGCCGCGGCAGCATCCGGCGCGGCCGCGGCGCTGCTGAGATTGCTTCTCTCCGGCTACCGCCCCATTGTGATCCTATTAGCGTGCGGAACGATATTTGCCTTGGTCTATGCGGGCGCGCTACTGCTTCTGAAAGTTCCCACCGCGGAAGAGAAAGAGTTGGTCCGGGAGAAGATCGCGATGGTGCTGAAGCGCCCGGCGCGGTCCGGCGCCGCCTCTTAAGTAACATCCCGCAAAACGGAGCGTGCGGGCTACTTTCCGAATTGCAACGAGGGGTAGCGTGAGTGGTGGCGCGGCCTCCCGACTATTGCGCAGGGAGGCCGCGACCCGGTCCAATTGCGGGCGGCTGTTAATTCACCGCCGCGAGGTTGATTTGCTGGCTGGAGGAGGCGATGCCACCGTTGACTCTGTCGACCACGTAGTAGACGACGCGGCCTGGAACCGCGGGAATATTCACGGTGCAGCCGGAATCGCAGGCCGTGTACTGTTGCGGCTCCGATAGCCACAGAAACGGCTGAGCGCCGCTACCGTCGGTGACGCAGGATTCCTGCCGGGTGGTGCAGTAGAAATGCATGGAATTAGACCCGGCGGGCTCATCCTCCGCGTAACCGAAGCGGATGCGCACCTGGTCGCCGGGCGAGCCGTTCAGCGCGATGGGAACTGGAACGTAAGTGGAGCGGTCGGTTGTATCGATCGCCGGAGTGGGCGGAAGCTTGGCCCAATAGAGATCCGAACGGACTCCATTACACCAGTCGCACGTGAAAATCACTCCCGAGCCGTCTGGTGTGGCATGCGCTTCGGCATACGGGTTCGTAATCATCCACGGGCGGAATGGGACGCTAATGGTGCGGGAGGTCTGTCCATTGTCGGACGGAACCTGAAATCCAATCTGAGACACGGTATCAAGGTCGGGAGAGGCTGGCGTGACGCACAGGGTGCGGGCGTAAGCTCCCCACGTGCAAGCGCCGTTGGCCTGCGCCGAGGGAACGTTCATGTAGATGCTGCCGACCGTCGATCCAGGGACGCACTCACTTGGCGAATAGGCGTAACAGTATTTCCAGTTGTCCGCCGCGCCGCCCGTAATCGCCGACGACGCACCGCTGGCGTCGTAGAGATTATGCCGTCCAGACCAGAACAGCAACGGACGATATTTCACGTCCAACTGAGTACTGAGTAGGAATCCAGAGACTTGGTAAAGAGAACCGGAGATATGCGTCATGGTGGCCCCGGTGTACAGGCTACCGAAGAAATAGTTGGGCATCCGGACCATATCCAAAAACCAGTTTTGCTCGCTCGCTGGGGCCGTCGGGTGACGAAAGCTGAGGTGGCTGTTGACCGATGCGTGAATGTTGTCACCGTTGCCGTAATACCCGCCGAATTTGATTCCGGTTTGGGCGCTCACTTGTCCTGACGCCATAGAAAGTGTCTGAGACCGAGCAACCTGGTTCGAAAACGCTCCGGGGACGCTGCGGACGGAATAGCCGATTTGGTTGATGGCCGGGTAGTAGGCCGAAACGACTGTGACGCTTCCGTCAAGGTCACTGTGCGAAGTGGGATAGTAGGTGGCGTCGCATTGCAAGTGCGTGCCATGTGGATCGGTGGTGAAATTGCCGAAGTACCGGCAATCCTTCGCGGAGAGACCGGCCATGAAGCGGATAGTGAAGTTTGCGGCGTGCGCCCTAAGCGTTGTCAGCACGGGATCGTTCAAAAACGTGCCGTGGTTCAGCGCGAAGTTTCGCAGCACCAGCCACTGGTTTGCACCGGCGTTTTCGACCACCAGAAATTGCTCGCCGCCGGATATACCTTCGCCGGTCGTGGGGTCGATGAAGGTATCGCCAACCTGGACCTGCTGGCCGTTCAAGTTGCGATAGGAAGAATTCCAGGAGCATGCCGGAAAGTGCGCTTGTTCGTACGCAGTCGGATCCGGGTCGCACGGCTCCCCCTGCAGGGTGAGAGTGACGCAACCGCTTCCGAGCGGAATGAGTCCTGTCACTTTGGGGTCGCTGACACCGGCGCACGAACCGCCGGCTGACGCCGGAAGCGCGCCGCTGGAATTTCCATTGACCGCCGTTACGCCCACCTGGTAGGGACCGCCGCCGTTCACCGTGTCCGGGAAATTGTCCAGGTTTTGACTGGTGAACGACGAATTTTGGTTATCTCCGTCATCGTCGAATGTGTGAACGCCAGACCAGGTATAGGGAAAGTTCTTGTACGAACTCCACATCGCCTTAACCTGAAACGTGGTGGTGTCCACGAATGCTTCCCAGCCGAGTCCATCCTGTTGCGTGTATGCAGCGATCAGTATGGTTCCGGCTCTCACGCTGATTATTTTTACCGCCGCAAAATAGTTTGGATCGAAGGCGGAATCGAATGCCGCCATCCGATCCGTCAGCGTGCCTCCCGACTGCGATGCGCGCGTTTCATTTTTCCATACAATGTTGCAGTTCTGTGAGCTGTAGGCCGACTGGGTGTACGGCTGATAATCCGACGGGTCCGTACAGCCACCGCCCACGCCTGCCGGGTGGTACGTCGCTTTTATGATGGACCACGCCAGCGATGTGCTGTTTTGTGCCAGCGCGTAAAACGAGTTTGAGTCCGCCGGGTCGTTGGGAATCGATCCGGTGTAGGAAATCACATACCCCCAGCCGGTCTGGTCTTGTGGATTGTTAGTGTAGTTGATCGCCGGGTCGGGATTCGGAGGAACATAATTCGACCATATGAATCGCGCCGAAACACCCGCATGGCCGAGCGTGGAAGGCACAAAATACCCCTGTAACAAGTTCGCGGCATCGGGTAACATGCAGATAAATCCACTGACGCCATTGCTGTCGGTGACGGGATTAAAGGCGCAATAATTGGTGTCGCCGATCTCCAGGTTGAAGAACATGGGGTGCTCGTCCCATGTGTAGTCCACGCCATCGATTGACAGCACCGCAGAGCCGACTGGAAAGATCAGCAGGCCGAAATTGTAGGCGGTGTAGGGCGCGCCAGTGCATGCGCCGGGAGAAGAATACAACGTCATGCTGGTGTCGGAATCCACGCTGAGGATGGTATAGTCTCCCGCAGTGCAACCGGTTGTACCGGCGATGAAAATGTGGCTTCCGTTGGTCCAGGCGCCGACGTCGAAGTGATTTCCACCGGCCAGAGTCACGGTGGCGCCGGAGACATCGACCGTGCCGGTGAAGGTGGCCATGTCGTAGGTAGCCGGGGGCGTCGTAATGGAGTTTCCGATCCAATCGGCAAAGTAGTTCGTCATGGATCCGGAAGGATACTTCACAGCGCCGAGGCTGGAAGGCAAGGTGGTGGTTTCGAGTTCAGTTGCACACGAAACTCCGTTGACGGTAAGGCATATTTGAGCATTGCCTTGGCCTCCGGTGCCCGATCCGGTGATCTGGACCTGTACATCGGTAACGGAATCCACGACCGAATTAACATCCCAGGAAAGCGGCCGGGATGCGCTATAGGCCGTGTGAATCGGGGAGAAGGCGGCGAACAGCGGCGTGGTGTCCGTGGATGTAGCCAATTGGCCATCCACAGCCGCGCCGTTTTGCGGGACAGACCAGGCGCCATTCACGGAGAACGAGGCCGCCGAAATCCGCGTCGGCGTCGCCGGATTGTCACCAGCACTCGGCTCATCAAGGCCAGTGAGGCGCTTAAGCAGCACACCCGTTTCCGGATCGACGTAGGATTTGGTTTTATCGACAAAATCGATGGTGGGCCACGCGTACCCTAGAGGCGACGCGAAATCGTAGGGATACGGCTCAGCCCAGGTATTGCCGAGCGGCTTGTTGGTGGTAGCCTGCACGTTGGAGGCTTCGGCGTCCGCGCCGCACGTTACGCCGATCCAGTGCTGCGTGTTGGTCTGGAGGGACCGCGAATACCACTTATTGTCGGCCGCCTTTTGGGCAATACGACTCCCGGCTACGAAGATGTGAATATCTCCTGCGATGGTGGAACCGGGGCGCGCATCGGAACTGGAGCCGGGAAACAAAGTTTCGTTCACGTCGTTGACGGGAGAGACGAACGCCGAACCTTCGCTGACCCGGTACGCACAATTTCCAGGCTGGTCGGTCTGGACGCGAACCACGAGTTGCTGCGGCGTGGCGTCCACCTCTAAAATCGCGGTGGCGCCTGGCGCCAGCGCGGAGAAAGCTAAAAACAGGACTGCGCCTCTCATTGATTCACCACTCCCTGGCTGATCGCGTAATACTGCGTGCCACTACCAAAGAAGACTTGCGCCGAGCATTTTCCGGCGCTCGAGCCAACGGTCATGGCGCCATGATAATTGGCCGGCCATGCGAGGGAGTGACTGCCTCCGGAATCCTGGCATATGAGAAAGGACAGGACATTCGCCGATGGGCCGCCGCTCGAGAGTGCGCAGTTTCCGGTCAACGTAATCATGTACGTGTTCGTAAGCTGCTCGTTCAGCGCGAGTGAACTGGAGCAGGAGTCACCCATGCCGTTGTTGTTGAACCGCGTATTGACGCTGCCGGGAACATTCAGTTGGTAACCATTCCAGTTTATGCTGTTTCCGACTCCGGCGGATGGATCCAGGTTGCCTTGCGCGTTAAGGACGGCGACATGGCCGGCTCCGGCGCCCGCGGCGACAGTAATGCCAGTGGCAGCGTGCCATACGCCACTGGAACACGAGAAGAGGTTTCCGCTGGCGGCGCTCAGAATCACCTCGTTATTGTTCGTACACGCTCCGCTGGGATCGGTGGCCACGCCGCGGTTTGGCCGTGTGAGGCTGGCTCCGCTGGCATCAAAATTCCCCGTCGGTCTGAGGCCGGAAGTAGGATCATACGCGATGGTCTGCTTTCCATTGACCACCGTCAGTGAGAGGTTGCCGCCGGCGGCCGTGGGAGCGGTTGAATACTGCGCCCGCTTGTCGAATGAGGTTTGGAAGGCATTCCAGGTTCCGGCAACTGTGACGGGCCACT
>JBDTAT010000726.1:0-3686 GCA_039924505.1 Bryobacteraceae bacterium | reverse complement strand
GGGACCGCGGGGTACATGAACTGCACTGCTCACCACAGTCGCAGGGCGATTAGTCACGCCGGTCGATGACGGCTTCGTGCACGCGGTGTGCGCCGGTCACCAGTGGAAAGTCCATCTCGGCATTGTCGATCAGGCCGTAGTCCCTCCTGGCCTTGAACACCCGGCGCAGATAGTCGTGTCGGAAGGGTACGCCGAAGTATTCGGCGCCCTCCTCCCACGTCGGATCGATGACGAAGTTGTCCGAGCCGATGCACCAGGCGTGCGCTACCGTGTGTGTTGCTATCCATCTGTTGACCGCGTAGCCCTCCACGTACATGTACATGTCGGGCTTCCGAAGCGCAAGTGCCGCGGCGTTGCGGAAGCATTCGCGCGGTCGCCCCATCCGGACTCCGCGTGGCAATGCAGCGTATTCGAATGAACGGCCATTCTTGAGGATGAAGTCGGCTTCGCTGGTGTACGCATCGCAGCGCTCGCCGGCCACGGCTTGGCGGCTGAAAGCTTCCGCCCAGGATTCGAGGAATTGGCGGGTGGTGCCCGCTGCGGTCTCGCCTTGTCGTAGCCGAGATAGCCCACTCTCGATGCAGGTCCAGTGACAGATGAGGCCGTCAGCCAGCGCTGGTTCTTCGGAATCGAGTGGTGGAACGAGCCCGGTCCTATCGCCGGCGCGGATCGCGCGCTTACATAGAACGCACCGTTGGCCGATCCCAGGATGGTCGGCTCGGAGCGGCGACGACTTTCGAAGTCCCAGCGTCCGCAAATTCATCCGAATTCCCCTTAACGAATAATACCGCCGCGCGGAAGGCGTGCGCCTTTACCCGCATCCCGAAACGCGGGCGCGTTTGGGAAACTCCGCGCAGACTGCGTACGTCACTGCGCAGATCTGGGTTGCCCGAGCATAACGCCGCGGTTAATCCAAAACGCACCGCGCGATTCGATTCTTAGCGCAGCCTTCGATTCCGTGCCGGCTGCGCTGATGAAGGTAGAGATCGGTGTCCGGTTCGAGCCGGATACGTCGAGGCATGGAGTGTTCGAACTGCGAGCGGAGAGTGCTGTCTCGAAAAGGAGGTTTGATGAGAACGCTGTACTACGTCAACGCGGGTTCGAGTTGGTTCGGGTTCTACCTCGATGAAGGAGCGTTAGCTCTGGCAAACGATGGTGCCCGATTCAATTCGTTTGGTGCAGTCCTGGCCTGGGCCGGCGAGCACGATTTCGAGTTCGTTGCCAGATGCGAGCCGGAAGGATCGGCGCCCGTCGCGACTGAGATGCGTCGGAACGGAGGTCGAATATGAACGAAGTTGAGATCACCACTGACGGTTCGTGCCTCGGGAACCCCGGTCCCGGGGGATGGGCGTGCATCCTTCGGTGCGGTCAGCATGAGCGGGTCCTGCAAGGTGGTGTGGCGGACACGACCAACAATCGGATGGAACTAATCGCGGCCATCGAGGGACTGCGGGCTTTGAAGCGTGCCAGCCAGGTCACCGTGCTGACGGACTCCGAGTATGTACGCCGGGGAATCACCGAGTTCCTTCCGAGGTGGAGGGCAAACGGCTGGCGAGCCTCCACTGGAAAGCCAGTGGTGAATCGGGATTTGTGGGAGGAGCTCGAGGAGTTGGCCGGCTACCACGAGGTGACTTGGATACACGTCCGAGGACACTCCGGGCAACCGAATCACGAACGGTGTGACTCGTTGGCGGTCACGGCTGCGCGTTCAGCAAAGCGAGACGCTGCTCGGGCTTGATTTGCAGGGGCCGAAATAAAGGAGGTGCCAGGTCGCCGACTACGTTGCCACGCTAAACACTCGTTTTAGGCGGGGTGACCGCCGCAAACCTGCCTCTATCGAGATCCGCTGGGCATATCTTACTGATCGGGCGTTATGCGTCAAGGTGCCATCCCTCGGCATCGGCTTATTGCACTGGATTGTCTTTGAGCGCTTTACGCTGCCAGCCGGCAGTAGCGCGGGTTGATTGCGAAGTTACCCCAATGACCGCTGTGCCCGCACTGAAGGTGACAAAGCCTGCACATTTCCTTTGCCTTGCTGTTATCGGCCCGGCCGCCATAGTGATGCAGCTGGGTTTTCGGGAACTGGTAGCCGCAGCACTCGCACCATCCGGTCTTCCCGAAATCCCATGAAAAGTGCTGGCGCTCGCCGACTTGGGGGCAACGGGCAACGTTGTGGCTCTTGCTGCCGCATGCGGAACATCGCCGCCGCTCGGGTTCGGGTTCGCAGAGCTTGTAAAGTACGTAACCACCGAGTGCAACCAGAGCCGCTCCCACGAGAAACTCCCCAAGTGTCGGCAGCGTGTTGACGACGGGTTGCTGGTGGGGCGCAAACCGCGAGAGATCGAGGCAAACCTCCTGCTCCGGAACATAGAAAGGGTTGGGCTGCTGCTGGATAAACCTGGAATCCATGATCGCCATCGAAATCTCCCCTTCCCGTGATTGTATCGCTTAGGGAATGTATTCACCCAGCTCATTGAGATACGGTAGGAATTCTTTCGGGAAGTCGCTCTTCAGCATGTGCCTGACGATGCATTTCATAAGGGAGAGCCACTTGTAGATTTCGCGCACGTCGAGATCCTCGTCCGCTGATAGCGTCAGCGTTCCCGAGTCGAGGACGGCGTGCGCTATCCGGTCACGCACGGGGCGCAGGTAGTCGTCGATAACTTGGTTTACCTTCTTTCCTCTCGCCTCTTTCACGAAAATGCTCTCCAGCATGATGAAGTCCCAAGGTCGGCCCACGCCATAGACTGCGTTCAGCCAAGGGATGAATTGCGGCTCGTCGGCGGGAACGATCTGGACCGGTGACTTCAGGATTTCCGTGCCTGCCGCCTTCGCTTCAGCGATGAGTTGCCAGCGTCGCTTCCTGATGCCTTCGAGGATCTTGAAATAGCAGAGGAATTGGAAGGGCGGAGTGTTGCTGCTCAGCGCCTCGCGGTAGAGGGCGGCAAGGCTGCGGAACTCCTTCGACATGCTTCCAGTCGGCGCGATTTGCATTGGCCGCTCAAGGTGTGGACTAATGATGCTGATGAAGCGATTGCCTGTACTGAGCTCGATCATGTCCGACTGGTAAACGTAAAACGGTATGTCGAGCTGTATGGAGACATTGCTTAGCGAAGAGGCGAGGGCGCGATAGACTTTCGTGCGCGCGTCCTGTGCGTCCTTGCCGGGCATCGCCTCCGCGATGACTTGCCCAAGAAAGCCGCGGGCGTTCGGCTTGCCGATCAGGTTGAATTTCCCGTCTTCTGTCTCCGGCTGAAAGAGGACGCTGGCCACGCCGTCATCAGCGGCGATGGTTGGAGGGTGATAAGCGGGGTCAGCGATTGCGAGGTGCGAATCTCCTTGCATGTTCTCGAAGGATGTGACCTGGCCTTCGGGCAACAACGGTTGCCCCGGTCTGGCGAGCGTCAAAACAACTTTGTACAAGCCGGCGACTCCGCCCTGCATTGGCTGATGTGGGTCTTTCGGAGGCCGACCTGCCACAAAGCCGAGATACTGAAGCATTCCCGGCATGCCGGCGGGCACTTGCGCGGATAACGTACTTTGCTTTGGAGGTACAGGCTGCTTGGGAGACATTGGTGCTCCATGGCACTTCTTGAACTTCTTCCCGCTGCCGCAATAGCATGGGTCGTTACGTCCGGGTTTTGGTTGGCTTGCCAGAACCTTATCCTTCGATCACCCAAGACCAC
>JBDTAT010000725.1:0-5455 GCA_039924505.1 Bryobacteraceae bacterium | reverse complement strand
ACGGGAAGCCCTTGCCATAGGGTCGCTGTGCCGTGGCGCATCGTGAGGGCCTTGATGGGATCGCCGGCGGCCAAGCCATAAGAAAAGCAGGCGCTCATGACGCCGGAAAACGTCGCGACCACCAAGCCCTTCTTTAGATCAAATTCGCGGATGGCGAGTTGCTTTTGCTCCGGGCGCATCTCGCGCTCCTTGGACATGCCGGCCATTCCGGCAACGACGATACCGGCGACGCAGACACCGATGCCGGCGAGAATCACCTGCCCGGACATGGTTCCCAGCACCTTGCCGGCGAATTCGCCGCTGAAGATGGGCGGCATCAGGGTTCCGAAAACGGCGCAGTAACCTAGCACCATCGCCATCCCGAGCGACATGCCGAGGTAGCGCATGGTCAAGCCGAACGTCAGACCGCCGAGGCCCCATAATACTCCGAAAAAGTAGCACCAGAACAAGGTCCGGCCGGGCGTTTCGTGCAGCACCTGGACCAGGTCGTTGGTCATCAGAAGGCCCAGGACCCAGGGGGCGACGATCCAACTGAATACGCCGCCGGCCAGCCAGTAGGTCTCCCACGACCAGCGCTTCACGCCGCGAAACGGCACATAAAAGCTGCCGGAAGCCAGACCGCCGAGCCAGTGGAACACCACACCCAAAAATGGATTTGCGGAAGCGAATGGACCCATGAAGTTTCAGGCCGGGAACAGGCTGGCGAGCGGGGTTTCGATCTCTGGACCGGCGGTGCGCAGAACGCCATCCTTGGCTGGGCGGCTCCCGTCGGCCGTGTGGATGTAGCCGCGGCGGCTAGCTGGGTCGATCACCCAGACGAAAGGGACACCGAAGCTCAGATACTCTTCGACTTTGTTCTGGAGGGAGGACGCGGTATCGCGCGGCGAAAGAATTTCGACGACCAGAAACGGCGGGGTAGTGAAAACTTCCTCGTCGGGCTCCTGGCCAATGTAGACGCAGACATCGGGCACGCGGAAGCGGTCGCGCTTTACTTGTACGCGCTGCTCCGGGAAGCAGAACGTCCCTACGGTCTTTTCTCTCGCTGCGAAGAACACGATGAGTTGCTTCTGAACACGGCTATGCCCCTTTTCTCCCAAGTTGCGCTCCACGACACGGCCTTCGATATACTCGCGGTCGCCGTCGGAATAACTGGCCGCGAGATACTCCGCCACGGAGATGAGGGTCTGTGAAGACGGCATTGGACTCATTATAGGAAAACCGGAGGCGGCCGGGAAAAGAAAAGGCGGGATGCGGAGGAAATCCGCATCCCGCCCTTTGTGGAGCGCTGCAAGCCGCTAGTTGACGCGGGTGACAATCAACTGGATATCGACTGTCCCGGTTGTCTTATTGCCCTTGCTGTCGGTGACCGTGAGGTCGAAGAAATAATCACCGTATAGTTCGCCTAGATGAACGGTCGGCGTAGGTGAGGTTGGGTTGGCAACCGCTGCCGACGTATTCCTGGAGGTCCAGAAATAGGTCAGAGGATTGTTGCCGGCTGGACTGCTCGATTGCGACGCGTCGACTTGCAAGTCGCGAACCACGGTCTGAATCACCGGGCCGCCCTGGATGACGACAATTGGCGGCGGGCCGGTCGGCGGCGGTGGCGGCGGCGTCACCGGGGTGACGTTTACCGTCAGCGACGCGGTGTCGGTGGAACCTCCCGCGCCGACGGCTGTGCAACTGTAGGTGGTGGTCACCGTCGGGTTGACGACAACCGCGCCGGCTGCGTTCACTGGGCCCGCGCCCGCGATGGTAATGCTGGTCGCGTTATTGGCCAGACAAGTCAACGTAACCGGCGAACCGGGACTTGGTGAGGTCGGCGGGTTCGCGGTAAACGAAGTAATCTTCGTCGCCGCCTGGACGTTGATGGTCACAGTTGCCGTCACGCTTCCTTGACTGTTACTGGCGGTCAAGGTGTAGGTGGTGGTCTGCTGCGGTTGGACGTCCTGCGTGCCAACCAGCGCTACAGTCCCGAGCGACGTGATATTGACGGTGGTGGCGTTCTCAACCTGCCAGAGCAGGGTGGAGGTTTGCCCCGCGACGATAGTCAGCGGCGCGCCGGTGAACTTATCGATACGCGGCATCTGTCCCGGCGTCACCGTGACGGTAACGTTGCAGGTGTTTGAACCGAACTGGTTCGCCGCTGTGATGGTGTACGTGGTGGTGGCCGTTGGCGTCACGGTGACGGAGCCGGAGTTGGCCTCGCTCCCGAGGCCGCTGATGCTGACTTGGGTGGCGTTCACCGTCTGGTAAGTTAACGTGGCGGATTCGCCGGCCATGATGTTGGTCGGGGTGGCCGAACAACTGGTCAGCTCCACTTTCGGCTGCGTGACCACGACGGTGGCGGTGGCGTTATCCTCACTGGTCTTGTTCCGGGCCGTCAACTGGTAGGTGGTGGTGGTGGTCGGAGAGACCGATGCGTTCCCGGAAGCCTGCACAACACCGATGGTAGTGATCGAAACCGTGTCGGCGTTCAGAACTTTCCAGGAGAGCTGCGAAGCCTTACCGGCGTCGATGGTGCCGGGGTTGGGCTGGAAGAACAGGATCTGCACCTTGGCATCGGAACGCGTGGTTACCTGGACGCGGGCCGAACCCTGTCCGCCTAGGCTGTCCTTCACGACCAACCGGAAGATGTATGATTGGCCGGACTCGGAGGCGAAGGTGGTCCGGGCGCTGGTGGGGCTGCTGAGAGACACCGCCGTGCCGCCGTCCTGAAACCACTGGAAGGTGATCGGCAGTCCGTCCGGGCTATACGAATTGGAACCATCGAGAGTGACGGTTCCCGAAGGAACGCCAATCTGATTGGGTCCGGCGTCGGCGACCGGCGGCGTGTGGCCCTTGCGGATAGTGCGCGTGAGAACTTCATACCGGACGCGCGGAACGTCAACCGGCACCGGCGCTCCGGAGGCTTTGAACTCTCTGGGACGCAGGAAATTGCCCAACTGGAGTCCAACCTCGGCGCGGCCCATGTTGTCGCGGCCGAGCAGGGTCTCGTTGAGCCCGCCCTCCACCGTGAACGCCAGGTGGGTGGTCACCGGGAAGATGAACCGCAGCGTGCCGCCGGGGCGATCCGCATTAGCAAAGCTCTTCAGGTAGCCGAAGTTGCCCTCCATATAGTTCCGGCCCCAGAGGCCGAGCGAAGTGCTGACGCCCACCTGATCGACAACGTGCAGATAGCTTTGCAGCACAACATTCGTATTGACGATGCCATTGGGCAGCACCAGGTTGGCGTTGTTGATGACGGCACCGTCCATGAAGGATTTGGTTCCGAATAAGCCGATGCGCCCGAGCTTGAAGATGTAATCCAAGGTTAGCGCGCCCTGGCCCAGCGTGCCACCGCTCTGATAGCCGCCTAAATCGACGTGTTTGAAACTGGAGAACAGGCCGGCCTGGAAGTTGCCGACGCGGTCCACCAAGCCGAGATCGAACTGGCCCTCTTTCTGGTCCCGGTAGTAGATATACTCGCCTTGCGCCTGAACGGCGAAGTGTTCCTTGAACGGCTCGAAGTAACGCGCGCGGCCGCTGAAGGTGATATCGCGATTCTGGTCCTCGCCGACGTTCAGGCCGAGTAGGGAGAAGTGCTTGTTGGCGTTCTTCTGGATTTCCTTATCCACGGTGGAGGCGGTCTGCTGTTCGGTCATCGGCGGAGGCATGCCGTTGAGCTTGGATTCGAGCGCAGCCTCGCGCTGCTTCAGGTCATCCACCTGCTGCTTCAATCCGGCATTCTGGTCGGCCATGTCCTTTAACATGCGCGCGATGTCATCCAGCTTGTCGAGCCGCTTGAGAATCTCGTCGCAACACGGCGGATTGGCGGGTTTGGTTTCCATGGACCGGATGGCTTCGCCCACGCCGCCGGCCGCGCTAACGGTGCGGCCCTGATCGTCGGTGACGGTCAACACGACACGGCGGTTCATCCAGCGCGCGACGTCCGTCTTGGTAAACGCGTGTTTCTGGCCGGGATAGCCCGGGTCGCGTTTGCCGCGGGTGGAAACTGAAATTTCGGTGCTCTGGGCGCCATACTTTACCAGGAATTCGCGCACGGTATTGGCGCGGGCGAGTCCCAGCTTTTCGTTATATCTTTCGGAGCCGAGAACATCGGTATAACCTTCCACTTTCACGTGGTAGCCCGGATGCGTCTTGAGCAGTTCGGCAAGCCGGAGCAGACTCGGATAGCCATCCGAGAGTATGGCGGAATTGAACTCAAAATTAATCTCCTCCCAGTCATCTTTTGACGCGGATGTGTTTAACCCCTGCGCAAACGCACAGGCGGCCAGGGTGGAGAAGAGTGTTGCAACTGCGATGGTCCTTTGGAACATGATCGGCACTCCTCCTTAAGTAGCCAAACTGAACTAAAAGTTTTCAGACGTTTCAGGGGTAAGTCGATCGGCCGTGGCTGCCCCCTTCATCTACTCACGTCGCGCAAAACGGAGTGCGGCGCGGAATGGTTTCTGCCCGCGACGATGGTGCGCGCCGCACCCTTGTGCGCTTTGCCTCGAACTTTGTCTCGAATCGCGGGCCGAACAATTTACAGAATACACTAACACTTCGCATAGACGCGAGTTGTATAAGTTTATTTCATGTTTTATCGGGATAGGCGGCGGCATTCCGTCCGGGTTTGCCGCGGGGGCGCCGGACCTGACATAATCGTGAGCGGGATCGCCGGACGGGCAATCGCCGGGTGTTCGGGAAAACCGGATGCCGGGAGGAAAGTCCGGTCTCCATAGGGCAGCATGCCGGCTAACGGCCGGGGGGACCCGCTCAAAGCGGGTTTTACGGAAAGTGCCACAGAAAATATACCGCCGGTTGGCGGGCCTCGGCTCGCTGGCCGGTAAGGGTGAAAAGGTGTGGTAAGAGCGCACCGCTTGTGGAGCAATTCGCAAGGCAGGGAAAACCCCATGCGGAGCAAGACCAAATAGGGGAGGAGGAGCGGCCCGCTCCGTTGGACTTCCGGGTAGGTTGCTGGAGCCGTGCAGCAATGTCCGGCCTAGATGAATGATTGCCGCCCGGCTTTGCCGCTGGGTACAGAAACCGGCTTACAGGCCGGCGATCCCGTAAGTTTCCGTTTAATTTCGATGCATTCGCGATAAAGGGCGGCTGTTTAGGGTCATTTCATGCGCCGAGGTCTCGCATGGCAGAGGAGGATGGCGGAGCGCGGGAAGCGGGCGCCGCATCATCGTGCTCCGTTACCGTCGCGGCACGGCAATGCGTTGATGTTACTGAGCCGCGCGTCAGCGAGCGGACCTTCGCGACTTCCGCCACGGGCTGACCAGGTGACGGAGCGGGCGCTCGAAAGCCATTGAGTTTAATATGAAATTGAGACGCGCCATTTTGGATACACTACAGCCTTGCGGGTTTCGCATGAAATTCCGCGTGGCGGCCTGCATTTCGGCAGACCGCCGGCGCGGGGTGTTGAGATTTGCTTACCGCCGGTACACCGGTGGCGCGAGGCTCGGTT
>JBDTAT010000724.1:0-8484 GCA_039924505.1 Bryobacteraceae bacterium | reverse complement strand
CCGGCAGATCCACGCGGCACTCCACTGCCTCCTGCCAGCTCTCCGGAATCCGTTCACCATTTGCCGACGGCGCAGCGCCGGGCTCGCCGCCTTCGCCGGCCGCGCGTTCGACGACGCGAAGAAACCGAATGGAAATTTCAAGCAACGACGATTCGCTTCCCGAAACCAGGCACTGGGTCTGCATGGCCGACGCGTCGTTGCCGGATTGCGCTTCTGCATACGCCCGCGGATAGACCACGCCAAAGTTAAAGCGAAGCTGGTTTTTCACAGACGATGCGCGGTACGGATAAAGGATGTAGCCTTCGTATAGCAGCGCATGTGCGATCCGGTCCACCATCGGCAGATTCATCATGCCACCGCCAAAGTGACTTCCGCCAACGTTTTCTCGAACGCCTGCGATCGTTGCGCTACCATGGTCTCGGCTCTAGGACCGTTGCTTGTTCCAGTCTACGCCTTTCGCGGGTCCTACACGCGGAGGTCCGCTACACTGGTCAACCGAAGCGTTACTACCGGGAGATGGCGTCGCGCGGGC
This sequence comes from Bryobacteraceae bacterium, assembly GCA_039924505.1. Lineage (GTDB taxonomy): Bacteria > Acidobacteriota > Terriglobia > Bryobacterales > Bryobacteraceae > JBDTAT01. Next base: position 7,952 of record JBDTAT010000724.1, on the reverse strand, counting down.
CACCGTTCACAGCGTGCTTCCCGCGGTCGCGCCGCTATCTCCGTAAGCAACGCGCGCCGCGGCGCGAATCGATGTCTCGCGGGTGCGGAGTGAACGAGAAGTCGAAACCATGACGGAGGCGCTCTCCATTCGCGTGCGGGGAATTGTGCAAGGCGTCGGCTTCCGTCCCTTCGTCTATCGACTGGCGCTCGCAAATAGGTTGTGCGGGTGGGTTCGGAACGGAGAAAACGGTGTCGAGATCTTTCTAGAGGGTTCGGAACAGTCGCTGGACGCTTTCGTTCGCGGCCTGAAGGCGCAACCTCCGCCGGCCGCGCAAATTGCTACGATCGATGTCGTACCGGCCGCGCCGGAGGGTATAACCGATTTCACCATTCGCGACAGCCGGCGCCGGGGCCAGCCGTCGGTGCGAATTTCTCCCGACCTTGCCGTCTGCGGCGACTGCCTGAGAGAGCTGTTTGATCCTCACGATTCGCGCTACCGGTATCCCTACATAAACTGTTCACATTGCGGCCCCCGCTACTCGATCATTCTCGGATTGCCCTACGACCGGGCGAGTACAACCATGAATGACTGGCCCATGGACGCCGTTTGTGCCGCCCAATATCACGAGCCGGCCGATCGCCGCTTTCATGCACAGCCAATTGCTTGCCCGGCGTGCGGCCCGCACTACAATCTGCACATCGGAACGGATGTCTTGCAAGGTGATGACGCAAACATTCAGCGCGTGGCCCAGTTGCTGAACGCGGGCGGGATCGTCGCGGTGAAAGGACTCGGCGGCTATCACCTGGCTTGTGATGCGCTCAACACGGATGCGGTCAGGACGTTGCGTGAAAGGAAATTCCGCAAAGAGAAACCCTTCGCGATTATGGTGAGGGATCTGGCCGCGGCGCAAACTTTGGCGAGTCTTTCGCCCGCTGCTGAAACTCTGCTGACGTCTACGGCGCGGCCCGTCGTTCTGGGACCTAAAAGACTCCAACTGGATGGCGTGGCGCCGGATTGCGATGAACTCGGAATTATGCTTCCCTACACGCCATTGCATCACCTGCTATTCGCAGCGGGTGCTCCCGCGGCGCTGGTTATGACCAGCGCAAATCGTTCTAGCGAACCCATCGCGTATAAAGATGAAGACGCGCTCCAGCAACTCTCCGGTATCGCAGACGCGTTTCTGATGGGCGAGCGCCCCATTGCGCGGCGCGTGGACGATTCGGTAACCAGAGCCGGCGTGTTCGGGCCGGTAATACTCCGCCGTGCCCGCGGCTATGCTCCCGCAGTGCTAGCCACGATGCCGGCCCAACGTCCAATCCTGGCCTTGGGGGCGGATCTGAAGAACACGGTGACGCTGGTGGTGGACGGGCAGGCTTTCGTCAGCCAGCATATCGGCGACCTGGATCATTACCCGGCGTTTCTTGCGTTTCAAGAGACCATCGAAGATTTGATATCGATGTACCAAGTGGACCGCAACAATCTGCTGATCGTACACGACTGCCACCCTCAATACCGGTCCACGATTCATGCGGTTGAACTGCATGGCGCCGAGACCCGCGCGATCCAGCACCACCGCGCCCATCTCGCTTCCGTCCTGGCCGAACGAGAGGAGTGGGAAAAGCGCGTCGTGGGCGTGAGCTTTGATGGAACCGGCTACGGCGATGACGGAAACATTTGGGGCGGCGAAATTTTCGTCGGAAGCGTGGCGGAAGGTTTCGAGCGCGTGGCGCACCTGCGTCCCGCGCGGCTTCCCGGCGGCGACGCATCCGCCCGTCATCCGATGCAGGCCGCTGCGGGATTTCTCGCCCAGTTGGATGCGTTGCCGGCGCTCGAAGCCGAGCCGTTTCGTTTTACGGCGCGCTTTCGAAATTCATTGAAGGTCGCGCAGAGCGGAGTGCGAACGTTTACCACCACCTCGGCCGGCCGCTTGTTCGACGCCGCGGCGGCCCTGCTCGGATTCACGCGCGAAGCGAGCTTTGAGGGGCAGGCCGCCATGTGGGTTCAGCACCAGGCACATTCATGTTTTGCCTCTCGCGTTTATCCGTTTCCATTCGCGGTGGGACAACTCGACTACCGGCCACTTTTGGCGGCAGTCATCGAGGATCGTCTGCGGGGGCGCGATACCGGCGAAATCGCGCGTTCGTTTCAGCGGGGATTTGCCGAAGGCATCGCGCGCGCGGTCGAGCCGCTCTGCGAAGCGCACGGCGCCGATACCGTCGTTCTTTCCGGTGGAGTCTTTCAAAATGAATTGCTGTTGCAGGATTTGAAAGATCTGCTCGGGAATCGCCTGCAAATATGGACGAATCGTGAGGCGCCACCGAACGACGGAGGAATCAGTCTCGGGCAAGCTGCGCTGGCGTCGCTCGGACGGTTCAACGAAACCCATGCGTGAAGCGGGCTACAGTACTTCGGCCAGCGCGGCCGCGACAAACTGCCGGATCTTTTCGCGATCCTTGACGCCGGGCGATACTTCCAGTCGTGACGACGCGTCCACGCCCCACGGGCGCGCCGTGCGAATGGCGTCGCGAACGTTGGACGCGTCGAGTCCTCCGGCGATGACAATATTCTTGCGCACGCCGCGCGCGCGCGACCAATCGAACGTCTGGCCGGTTCCTCCGAGCCGGCTCCCGCACAGCGTATCCAGCAGCACGGCCTCCGCCGTATCGCGCTCAATCGCGCCCGGTGAGAAATCGGCGTCCATGCGGCGCGCGCGCCAGACGCGGAATCCGGCGCCCGCGCCCGCACCGTAAAGTTGAACGATATCGAGCGGGACGCGCCGGCCTACGCGCTCGATCGCATCGGATGTCTCATCGACGAAAATACCGGCCTTCCAGATATGCGCGGGCAGCCGGGCGGCGATCTCCGCGGCGGCCTCCGGCGCGATATACCGCGGGCTGGCGGGATAGAAGTTAAATCCAATCGCGGTGGCGCCGGCCTCGACTGCCGCCAGCGCATCCGCGGCGCGTGTAATCCCGCAGATTTTTACGATCACGCTTCGCGATTCGATGGGCTGGACGGTCACTGCTCCCACCCCTCCGTCAAATCGCGCAACGCCGCGGTGGGGTTTCCGGACTTCATCAGATATTCGCCCACCAGAAACGCATCGTAGCCGGCAGCGCGCAAGCGCGCAATATCGGCGCGGGAGCGGATGCCGCTCTCGCTGACCTTGACGACGCCGGCGGGAATAGCGGAGGCCAGCTCCAGCGAAGTCTCGAGGCGCACCTCGAAGGTATGCAAATTCCGGTTGTTGACGCCGACCAGAGTGGCGCCGGAATCGAGCGCGATTTTGAGCTCCGTCAGGTCGTGCGCCTCCACCAGCACAGCCAGCTTGTATTCCCCTGCAAGCTCCCGCAACCGCCGCAATTCAGTTTCGGAAAGCACCGCGGCAATCAGCAGAATCGCGTCGGCGTTGTGGGCCGCGGCTTGGACGACGTGAAGTTCGTCGATCGTAAAATCCTTCCGCAGCACCGGAACATCAACCGCGCCGCGGGCCGCGGCGAGATCCTCGAGCGATCCCTGAAAGTAAGTCCGATCCGTGAGGACAGACAACGCCGCAGCGCCCCCGGCCTGATAAGCGGCCGCGATAGCCGCGGGTCGAAAGTCGGCGGAAAAGACCCCCTTGCTAGGCGACGCTTTCTTGACCTCGGCGATCACCGCCGCCCCCGCGCCAGTAAGGGCGCGAGCGAAATCGCGCCGTCCATCGAGCGCCCCTGCGGCCCGGCGTTCCAGATCCCCGCGCGCCGCGCGCACCTCCGCCAATTCCGCCCGTTTGCGGTCGACAATCCGCGCTAAAATATCGGGCACCGTATGCGCCATTGTCAGGGATTCCTAATTGTATCGCAGCATCGCACCGCGGCGATGAAAAACGCGTCCAATCCACATCGTAAGACCGACTCGGTTTGCCGAATCTCGCAGTCGAAGACCTAGGAAAACCTGCCTTCGTGGGCCGGCCGCTCAGAGCGCTTCCCAAGGATTTAGAGTCGCCGCACCAATCCCCCCGAAGTCCCGCACGTTGCGCGTAACGATCGTCAGGTCGTAGGCAAGCGCGGTCGCGGCAATCAACGAGTCAACCGTTGGAAGAGGTCTGCCTGCGCGCGCCCCTCGGGCCACAAGCGAAGCCCAACGCGCAGCCACCTGCCGATTCACCAAAAGGACCCGGCCGGAAAACCAAGCTTCCAGGTCGTGCTGGAGCCACTGTTGAAGTTGGACGCGGCGCTTGCCGTCGGCTAGCAACTCGATACCTTTCTGGATCTCGGCGAGCGTGATCACGCTCACGTACTGGGACAGCCGGTCGGTGGTTTCAAGCCACCGCTTGACGCCTTCGTCAGGGCCCCCGGGCCGGTTGTATTCGGACAGTACGTTGGTATCGATCGGGAAACTGCTCACTCAATCTTAACCGGACGCGCGTAATCCCGGCATCGCTCCAGATTGAGATTTGCTCCAGCGAAGGGAGAGTTGAGTAACAGATCGGAGAGGTTCGTGGCTTTGGGCCAGTAAGGTGTCTCCACGGGAGCCGAATTATGCAGGGCGCGAACCGCTTTGTCGATTGCCTCATCGCGCGAATCCGCCAGCCCGGCAGCGACCACCTCAGCTAGTAGGTGTTCCTGTTCCGCGGTAAGCGTAATGGTCATGCGTTTCTCTTCCTCTTTTCCCACAGTACCGGATATACGGTCGATTGTCACGTAGCAAACCTTAGCGGCTGGCACGAAATAACCTGTCCATTCTCGAACTCCGCTTACTTCCGCGCGCGGCTCAGAAAGCGCTTTCGAGCCGCGATCGTAAGTACGCACAGAGTTGGATTCTTGCCAAAATTGGTAGAAACTTTTTTGCGGTGTGAATTCCCGCTAGCGTCCACGGGCTTTCAGCGCACGTCGAGAGCGCCTCGAACTTTCACGAATCGCCAACAGAGCCGCTACGCCGGGTTAGGTAGTGGCTGTTCTGGTTATTTCATGGCGGGCCTAAGCAATCAGCCTGTATCGCAAGAGTGCGGATCGTGCGCGCCCATTCCTCACGGCCCAAGAGGCGTGACCGGCGCGCGCTTCACCGCCTATTTTTTCCGATATAGTAGAAAGAGCCTATGAAATCCGCGACCTTATTATTTGTTCTGACCGCGATTTCCGTCTTTTGCCAGATCCCGGCCACGGACGCGGCACCGCCGCTCGCGCTTTTCCAACCCGGCCACTCGCACCAGGGCGACTCCTTCGACGTTGGCCCGCGCGAAAAACCATGGAAGATGGATGGCATCGGCCGCTCGCACTTTCCCATCACCACCTCCAATCCCGAAGTGCAAATGTGGTTCGACCAGGGCAACACCCTCCTGCAATCCTTCTGGTATTTCGAGGCCGAACGCTCCTTCCGCTGGTGCCTCAAGCTGGAGCCGGACAATGCCATGGCCTGGTGGGGCATGGCCCGCGCAGCGACCTCCCACGTGCGCTCCGTCAAGTTTATCCGCGAGGCGGTCAAGCGTGAGGATAAAGTCACGGACCGTGAGCGTCTGTACATCGACGCCTTGGCGGCCGGCATCCTCGATGATCCGATTCACCCGCTGACCGCCGCCGAAAAAAGCGCCAAAACGAAAGAGATTCTGGAAACTATAATCCTGAAATATCCGGACGATATCGAGGCCAAATTGCTGTATGTGCTCGCCGATCTCGAGAGTAACCGTTACGGAAATGAACTGATCCTCCAGAACGTTTTAAAGATCTACCCCGACGATCCCGGCGCGCACCACTACCGCATTCATCTGTGGAACTCCGTCCATCCGGAAATGGCGCTCGCCAGTTGCGCCCGGTACGCCGAGCTGGTTCCGGATATCGGCCACGCCCAGCACATGCCCGGCCACATCTATTCCGCCCTCGGCATGTACAACGAAGCGGCCATCGCCATGGACACCGCCAACCGGGTCGAAAAACGATACATGCGGCAGCGCATGATTTTTCCGTGGAACGATTGGAACTACACCCACAACGCCAACTATCTCGGTTACGTGCTGGAGCAGCTCGGCATGGCGCGCGCCGCCGTCGAGAACGCGCAACAGGTGCTCTCCGTCTCCTTCGATCCCAAGTACAACCAGGAAGACAAATCCGGAATTCACTTCCAGGGAGTGATCGCCATGATGCGCGCGCTCGTCAAGTACGAACGGTGGAAGCGGATTCTCGATCCCCACACTTTTGCTTGGATGGATAATCCGCGCGATAACATTTACAAGTCGTACTGCAACACGCTCGCCTACATCGGTACCGGCGATCTCAACAAGGCGGAAGACAGCTACGCCGCCCACCAGAAGGCCAAGGACGATCTGAAACGGCCGGAGTTGAAGTACCTTCAAGAAACTTACGAAGTGCAAGACGCCGAGTTGAAAGGCCGCCTGGCCATCGCGAAGGGCGACACGTTATTCGGTCTCTCCACGCTCGAAGACGCCGCCAAACGCGATATCAAAATGCGCGAAGGTTTTAACGATCCGCCGTTTTACCCCGGCGGTGTTATCTATAACGTTCTCGGCCAAGCGTATCTTGCCAACCGCAGCCCGTCGCTCGCCGCCATTGCATTTGAGAATACCCTGAAATCCGTTCGCGCCGACCCCTTCGCCCTTGCCGGCCTGGTTCAAGCCTACAGCGCGTTGGGCGAGAAAGAAAAGGCGCGTCAGATGATGGGCCGCCTGCTCTACGTCTGGTCCGATGCCGACCCCGGTCTCCCGTGGATGGATCGCGCGCGCGCCCTGGTCCCCGATGCCACCCCGCACGACGACTCACCGCGTCCGCAGCGCAGCTACAAGCAGACCGCGCTCGACCGGTTCGGGCCGAATGTCTGGGAGCCGTATCCCGCGCCATCGCTCGACGCCACCGACGCCAAAGGCCAGCGCGTCTCACTCGATCAATTCAAGGGCCGCAACGTATTGCTGGTTTTCTACCTGGGAGACGAGTGCCCGCATTGCCTGGAGCAATTAATCGAGATCGGCAAACACAAAATCGATTTCACGAAAGCGTCCACCGACGTTCTTGCCATCTCCAGCAACACTCCCGCGCACAATGCCGAATCCTTGAGCGTGGCCGACCTACCGTTCCGCCTGCTTTCCGACGTCGATCACGAGAACGCCCGCCGTTTCCACTCCTACGACGATTTCGAGGATCTGGAGCTCCACTCGACCATCCTCATCGACAAGCAAGGCCGCGTCCATTGGGCCCGCACCGGCGGCGACCCGTTCAACGATGTTCCGTTTCTGTTGAAAGAACTGGCCCGCATGAACGCCCAGTAAGCGGTTCGCTGCTCGCGCGCCGTTTATTTGCCGGCGACGAGAATCGAAAAGGAATCCGGCGCCATCTGGCCCCGGCTGCGGCGCCGTCCCGCTGCCGGAGACGTGGGAGGCGGTGCGAACTCGGCGGCGATCAGCAAAATGTGGTTGGTCTTGCTATCCAGCGTCAGCGTCTTGGCGCTCGGCATCGTCTGCAGGTTCTGCTCGACTACGAAGCTCGTGGGACTCTTCTCTTTGACCACCGTCAGAGTGCCGTCGCCTTGCGAGCTGAAGGCTTCCATGGTTTTGGGATTGAATACCGCTCCATCCGTGCCGCTTCCGATGGGCAGCGAGGTGATGATCTTGCCGTCGCCGGCGTTCAGGATCACCATGGTTTGCGGGTCGCGGCAGGTGGCAAACAATATCCGATGCTTCACGTCCATCGCTAATCCCGCGCAGCCGCCGCCCTTGCCCTCCAAATCATAATGGGCGGTCACCGCGAGCGTCTTGGCGTCCACGACCGCGATGTTGTGCTTGTCCTCAATATCGACGTAGATGCGGCCCTTGCCGTCGGTGACAGCCTGTTCCGGCGCGCCGCCCAGATCGATCGTTCCGGCCACCGAGCCGTCCGATGCGTTGATCACCGTCGCGTTCGGCGCGCGGTGGCTCAAGATGTAAACGCGATCGTTGAACGGGTCGTGGAGAATTCCGTCCGGTCCGCCCTCCACGTCGATGG
>JBDTAT010000723.1:0-4951 GCA_039924505.1 Bryobacteraceae bacterium | reverse complement strand
GTACTTGCGCAGCAAAAGGGGCACTTTGGCAATTGATATACTGAGACTGGTCAGCCTGTAAGAGGCGATGTAGGCTGTGTTAAACGTGCCCGCTTTTGATGCGATTGAGCTTAGGATACACTACGCGAAGCATCGTACAGAATTTGCGGTAGCCACCGATAAGGAGTATGAAGAACTGGCTGATCGGTTCTTGTCGAGACCATCGCATCCGCACCTGAAGGAATGCAAGAGAAAACACGGTGATCTCGTGAGATATGATACAGTCACGCAAGAGTATGGCGTTTTGTCAGTCGGCGGTATTATACGTACGTACTTCAAGCCGATACCGTGCGCGTCTCTTCCGGTTAATGCGCCGATGATCGACTGTCACGGTTTCCGAGATAATATTGAGTATTTCAGACACTCTTGCGAAAAATGGTGAACCTTTGCCCAGTTTGCGGATATCAGATGGGGTACCCGCCGACCGACTTCCACATATGTCCTTCCTGTGGAACGGAGTTCGGTTACGATGACGCCGGGAGGAGTCATGCCGACCTGCGGGCCGCTTGGCTTAGGGACGGTGCACGATGGTGGAGTCCCGATCCCCAACCGCCAAAATGGGATCCGTACGTGCAGTTGAACTCTTTGTTTGCGTATCCGGTATGGGGCTTCTTGCTCGAACCTAAGATTGGGACACCGAACCAAGTACTTCCTACCAACCTAGAAAAACAGATGAATATGGGGACTTTCCAAGGTCCGCCTCCCGCACGGGACTTGATTGGCGGCCTATCACAGCAAGCGACAGGAGACAACCATGGCCACCTTGGCATAGCTGCGTGAGAACATGGAATTAATTTCTATAACTCTGGCCCGACTCGTAGCATTCCTAGAGGTCCAGGCCATCGATCCATTCGGCAAGACATCGACTCTGGACGCGCTAAGCAATATCGGAAGCAGGTATTCGTTCGCTAAAATTCCTCAGAGTCACACAGAGTTGGATTTTCAAAAGGGCGTCGAACTGGAAGTAGGAAAAGCTGGGAATATCAACATCGATAGAATAGCAATCTACGCAAACGGCGTGCTAATCGATACAAGGTCTTCAACCGAAGATTGCGAAAAGATTCTGGATGATTTGTTGGGATTTGCCGGCGAAGCGTTTGGAGCAAAGATTGAGCCGAGCCGCAGAAATTTCATCAGTCAGATCGTCTTCCGAAGCGATCTTAGACTCACATTGCTGAATCCAGTATTGGCTCCCATGGCCGAACGCCTATCTGCCTTCGTGTCCGGTGAACTCAAGCAATCCGTTGAGTACGAACCGACGGGAGTTCTCATTGGACCCGATCTGTCTCAAATTAAACTAGCTCCGGTTCAATTCACCATCGAACGGCGGACCGAAATTCCGTTTTTTGCGAACACGTACTTTTCCAACGCGCCACTACGAACCGCCGGACATCTAGAGTTGATAAAACAGCTTGAGGATGCACTAGAGACGCGGAGCACGCCTCGCGGAAGATAGTGGGAGGATCCGCAGCCGAACTTCCCGGAAAACCGCGCAAAACGGAGTGCGGCTCGAAATGGTTTCTGTCACGGACGATGGTGCGCGCCGCCTTTGCGCTTCCCAGCGTTTGGCGGGAGACTTTCGATCAAGAGCGCCCCGCGTCCTGGGCTGCTCCGTGTCACTTGGTCATCGCGGTGACGCGCGGCGATTCCTCTCCCAGTCATTAGGGATGCTGGGCGGTGGAGTCGAAATGCGTGCCGGTCTTGAATAATTCGTACTCTTGGGCGAGTCGCACAAAACGGCGCGCGCCGCGAAGCAGTTCCTTGCACATGCGGTGGTGCGCGCCGCCCTTTGCGCTATTCATCACACATCGCTCGACCGCCGTCGATCGAAACTTTCCAAAATACACCCGCGGATTGGCGAGATATCACCGGCCTGAGCCTTGAATACCGTACCAGCGATAATCGAGGAGATCCGGAAGGATGGAAAGTCAATCAACGCGAACAGTCCGATGACTCCCCGAATCGCGGATTCGGCTTGAGCGTCACTCCGACTTAAGGGCCGTCGATGGATCGACACGCGCGGCGCGGAGCGCGGGAACCACGCTCGCAGCCACAGTGGAGAACATTTAACAGCGCCCCGGCGATGCTCCACGTCCATGGATCGGCGCCTGTGACGCCATACAGCATCGAGTTCGCGTAGCGAACCAGCATAATCGATGCAACCGCGCCGATTACCATTCCGCAAGCCGCAATCCTAGCGGCGGAGGCGAGCACCATCCGCATCACGTCGCCCGGCCGCGCGCCCAGGGCCATCCGCACGCCGATCTCAGCGGTGCGCCGCGATACCGAAAACGCCATCGCGCCGTATAGTCCGACCATCGACAGAACCAGGGCGAGGCCGGCGAGCGCGCTCAGGCACCATGCCGCCATCCGCTCGGTCGCAAGCGCTTCGTTCTCATACATGCCGAGAGTCTGCACATGATCGACGACCGCGTTCCGGCTCAGCGATGCGGCGATCGACCTGATAGCCGGGAAAGCCGCGAGAGACGCGCCGCTGACTCGGACCACGAGTTTCATCTGCTCTCGATCCTCTTCGGTCACCGGCAGATAGAGGCAGGGTAAAACCGCCTGGCGATATTGGCGGCGGCTAGGATCGTGAACCACGCCGACGATGGTCACGGTCTTGTTCCGCCGCGTCATCTGTTGCCCGATCGCGCCGCCCGGCCAGAATTGTTCCGCCATCGCCTCGTTCACGATCGCCGCGCCCTCGCGGTCAGACCAGCGAAAATCGCGTCCGGCGGCCATCCCCGCGCCTATCGTTTCGAAATATCGCGGCGAAACGACGTTCATCCGGATATTGACGGCTTGGCGGGCATCGGGACCCCGAAGAATCGCGACCTCGCTATCGGTGCGCATGCCGCTGAGCGGCAGCACCCAGACGGCACCCGCTGCCTGGACGCCGGGGAGCGCCTGGGTTTGCTCCAACAGTTGCTCAAAGAACGCGCCCGATCCGGACGCGGCATTGGTTTCGACATTTGCCAGCAGAAGATTGCCTGCGTGCAGAAACCGGTCTGTGCGCGCGGCGTTTTGAAACGTCTGGATGAACAGGCTCGCACCGGCTAGAAGCGTCAGCGTCACGCCGATCTGCGTCACCAGCAGAAAGCCGCGGCTGCCGATCCGGCCGGCTCCGCCTCTAGACTTAAGAGCGCCCGTCAAGTCCGCTTTCATCGACTGCCGCAGCGGAACCAAGGCAAGGGCGACTATCGAAATGACCGTGATCGAAGCCGCGAATGCGCACACTCTCCAGTCCACGGCCAGATCCAGGGAAGCGAGGGGAATTACCGACAGCCTTGGGAAGCTGGCAAGCGCGCGCGTGCATGCGATCGCCACCAGCAGCCCTCCGGCGCATCCGGCTGCCGCGATCCACAGGCTCTCGCTCAGGAGAAGACGCGCCAGATCGCCGGCGCGGGCGCCGAGGGCGATCCGCACAGCCGTTTCCTTCCGCCGCTGCGAGGCGCGAATCAGCATGAGCGACGCCAGATTCGTACATGCCACGATCAGCACGCCGAAAACCACCGCAATCAGAACGCCGAGCATTCTCACGATCTGCCGGCGAAATGCCGGATAGAAGCGGGTCAGTGGCAGAACGGACATGCTCCAGTGTTGCCGGGTGCGCCGCGCCGCGCGCGCAGGATCGCCGGCATCGATGTTGCTCTGCAATACGCCGATCTCCGCCGCGGCTTGCGCCAAGCCTATCCCGTTCTTCAATCTCGCATTCAGCATGAACATCCGCGCATCTTCGCGGCGCAGCACATCGGACCACCCTGCGAGCACCGGCGACGCGTCGCGATACGCGAGGAGCGGAATCCAAAATTGCGGCCGTTCGCCCCAATCGAGCAGCACGCCGTGAAATCCGCGCGGCGCCACGCCGATAATCTCAAACGGATGATTGCCGATCGTCATGGTTCTTCCGATGATTTTGGAGTCGGCGTTAAGACGCTGGCGCCAATATCGATCGCCGACGATCACAACATCGCCGCTTTCGCCGGCCGCGAAGCCGCGCCCAAGCCGCGGAACGACGCCGAGCACGCCGAAGTAGTTGTCGCTTGCAAGCTCCCCAGGCAGGTTTTCCGTGAGACCGCCGGCCGCAACCGGAAACGTGAACCGCACGTAGGCCATCACACCGGAAAAGACGCGATTGCGGTCGCGGTAATAGAGATAATCCGTCCACGACGTTCCCGTGAGAAGGTTCTGTTCCCGCAAGCTGCTGTAAAGCGACACGATACGTTGGGGCTGGCCGATTCCGGGCAGGGGCCGCAGAAGCACCGCGTCAATGAGGCTGAAAATAGCGCTGTTCGCTCCGATCGCCAGCGCCAGCGAGACGACGGCAACCGCGGTAAACACGGGAGCTCTGCGAAGACTGCGCGCCGCAATCGTCAAGCCGTGCATGAAGCAAGTATGCCACATGCGTCCGCGGCCTTTTCCAGACTCGGGAGCAAGCGTTTGGAGCAAAGATTGAGCCGAGCCGCAGAAATTTCGTGAGTCAGATCGTCTTCCGAAGCGATCTTAGACGCACACCGCTGAATCCAGTATTGGCTCCCATGGCCGAGCGCCAATCCGCGTTCGTGTCCGGCGAACTCAAGCGATCAGTCGTGTATAAACCGGCGGGAGTTCTCATTGGACCGGAACTGTTTCAAGTTAAGCCAGCTCCGGTTCAATTCACCATCGAACGGCGGACCGAAATTCCGTTTTTTGCAAACACGCGCTTTTTAAGGGCTAGAAAGCCGAATTTGCGGGGAATACCGTACGACCAGAGGGAGAATCCAGGTAATGGCGAGGGCACCGGGCATCACCGCGCGGCTGGTTCGACGTGAATGCCCTAGGGTAGTGCGTCATGCAGAATGCCGATTATCCAACGCCTTCCGGGCGCGTTTGACTTTTTCCAGGATGTCGGTTGCTTTGGCTGTCCAGA
>JBDTAT010000722.1:0-7198 GCA_039924505.1 Bryobacteraceae bacterium | reverse complement strand
GACGGCGACGGTCACCGTGCAAGTCGTCAGCGGAGGCGTCTCGACCATTCCAATCGTTTTAAGTGTCGCCAGCATTAACCAAAAGGTGGACGTTGAGGAGCAGTCGTCGCCAGTCAATACCGTGAATGCGCAACTCCAGACCAGTGTTGAAACCAGGGGCATCTTGGATCTTCCGCTGATTAACACGGGAATCCTCGGTCTGGCCGCAACCGCTCCGGGTATCACGCCGGTGACGCCGAACAACCCGTTTCTGGGACTCGGCAGTTATAACTCCAACGGCGGCCGGGGCCGCGGGAATAATATAACGCTCGATAGCGCGACGTCGACGGATGTCAGCACCACTGGGTCGGCGGGACTTCTCACCGTGCCGCTCGACGCGATCAAGGAATTCAATCTGATCACCAATCAGTTCAACGCGGAGTATGGGCGCAATGCGGATTCACAGCTCCAGATCCTGACGCGCCAGGGCACGAACGATTTTCACGGAGAACTTTTCGAGTTTGCGCGCAATAGCGCTTTCAACGCGCGGGACTACTTCGACCGCACGGGCGCCGCCGTTCCCAATATCAACAATGACTGGGGGGCGTTCGCCGGGGGCGACATCATTAAGGATAAAGTCTTCTACTTTGGCACGTATGAGCAGACCACGGTACGCGGATTGGGCGGCACGCGTATCGCAACTGTGCTGACCCCGGCGCAGGCCGCCACGGCTGGCCCACTCGCACAGCAGATTCTCAGCCAGTACAACGTGCCGGTGAGTTCGACTGGCACGGTAACGCAGAGCGCGCCGAGCGCGACCGACACGCTGGCCTATTCCGGGCGCGTGGACGCGAACCTCACGTCGCGCGATTATTTTTACGCCCGTTTCGGCGAGTCGTCGTCCCATGCGAATAGCGTCGGTAATACTTTTATCGATTCGAACCTGACGGCGAACGGCGCCAGTACGGCAAACCGGTCGTTCAACGCGACGCTGACTGAAACTCATACCTTCAGCCCGGCAACCGTCAACACATTCCTCACGTCGTTCGGGCGCTCGGCGCCGCTGTTTACTCCGCTGGTTAACAACGGCGGTCCGGAGATTCTCTTCCGCGATGGAACCTCGAATTTTGGCTCGTGGTCCGGCATTCCGCAAGGCCGCATTCAGAATACGTTCCAGTATCAGGATATTGCGACCCACGTGGTAGGCAAGCATCAGTTGAGGTTCGGGGGCGAAGTGGATCGCATCCAGGGGAACAGCTATTTCGATTCGAACATTCGCGGATCGCTGACGTTCCTGACGATAGCGGATTTTCTCGCCGATACGCCGTTTCAATATTCGCAAGAGTTCGGAAACTCCGTCCGCGGCGACCGCGTGTGGAATGAGTTCTTCTTCGCCCAGGACGACTATCACGCCACGCGCGATTTGACCCTCAACATCGGCTTCCGCGAAGAGATTGCCCAAGGGCCGACCGAGGTGAACAACATTCTTTCGAACCTCGATGTCAGCAAGACGTCCACGGCGCTGGGCGGAGCGGGAAGCGGACCGCTAGGCGCGTTCTATACCGGGGGCGCGTATTTCCATACGAATTACAATCCGGGTCCGCGTTTTGGATTCGCTTGGAATCCGAGGAGCGGCAAGACTGTGATTCGCGGCGGATACGGTATCGCGTACGATTTTATCTATCTAAATCCCATTACGAACGGGCGATTTCTGCCGCCGTACATGTATCTTTTTACACTGCCACAGACACAAATTACCGGCGCGAATTCGGAGGCGAGTCTGTTTGCGCGCACGTCGCCGTTTCAACAGCAGGGCGCGGCAACCGTCGGCACTTTCGGCAGCACGATCGAGAATTTCGGGACGGTCAATTATATCGATCCGAAGCTGAAAAACCCGCAGGTGCAGCAGTACAGCCTGACGGTGGAGCGCGAGTTGTTTCCCGGCTGGCTGGTGCGGGCCTCGTATTCGGGCAGTAAGGGAACTTATCTGCAACGGACGCAGCCATTAAACTTTCTGGCGCCGGGGCAGTACACGCCGCCCGCCACGCTGGAGCAGCAAACCATCGACCAGAAAAACGGAGTGTACAAGAACGTATTCGCCGGTCTTAGCGGTTCCATTAGCGCGCCGAGCAATCGGATCGATCCGCGATTTAACTCGGTCACCGTTCTCGGCAGCTCCGCAAATTCAAATTACAATTCGCTGCAGCTTTATGTCGAGCGCCGCTTCGCGAGTTGGTACTCGTTCACCGCCGCCTATACGTGGTCGAAATCAATTGACGATGTTTCCGACGCGCTGGGAGTGCTCGCCAACGACTCCGCCGCGCAACAAGACCCGTTCGATAATCGCAACAACCGCGCCGTGTCGGAGTTCGATGTGCCGCGGCGGCTGGCGATTACGCACGACTTTCTCTCGAACGCCAGGGGCATCGGGAACCGCGCGCTGGTGGCGCTGCTCGACGGCTGGGAGTTCAGCGGTATTTTCCAGGCCCAGAGCGGCGTTCCGGTTAACCTTTTCGCCGGAACAGTGGCGGGCGTCTCGGATGGCACGTTATTCGGGGGGCTGGGGGCGCAGCGGCCGAATCTGACCGGCCCGTTACAGTTGAGCTTCAGTCCCAATCCCGGCAGCGGCGCGAATAATCCGAACAAGATTCCCGCATCCGGGCTGGCGCCGCCTCTTATCGGACAGATCGGGACGCTGGGCCGCAACGTGCTGCGGCTGAATCCGTTGATCGAGTCGGATATGACGGTGGGGCGCGAATTCCGCATTAAGGAGAATGTGCGATTGAAATTGCAGGCGCAGGTATTCAACGTCTTCAACAATACGACGTTCAGTAACGGTTCCACCACCCAGCTTCTTTCAGCGCCATCCACCTTCGGTTACTACACCGGCACAGACACCAACACGCGGCGCATCGCGCTGACGGCCCGGTTGATTTGGTAATGCCTGCATTCGACGTGGTAGGCGTCGGCCTCAATGCCACCGACACGTTGCTGTTGCTCTCCCATTTTCCAGCCTATGCGGGCAAGGTTCCGTTTGAAGCGGAGATTTTGAGCCCCGGCGGGCAAGTGGCGAGCGCCATGGCGACCTGCGCGAAGCTGGGCCTGCGCGTGAAGTACATCGGGACGGTGGGCGACGACGAACGCGGCCGCATTCAACTGGCGAGCTTGCGCGAGACCGGCATCAATCTGGACGACGTCGAGGTGCGCGCGAATTGTCCCAATCAAAGCGCATATATATTGATAGATCAATCCACGGGCGAGCGCACGGTGTTGTGGCGCCGGCCGGATTGCCTGCGCCTGAACCCGGATTCGATCGCCGAAGAGAAGATTGCCGGCGCGCGTCTGCTGCACATTGACGCGCACGACACACCTGCCGTAGCGCGCGCGGCGGAGCTGGCGCGGCGCCACGGCATTCCCGTTACCGTGGACGTCGATACCGTTTATCACGGCTTCGATCACGTGCTGCCGAATGTGGACTATCTGATCGCCAGCTCCGAATTTCCCGTGCAATGGACGAACCAGCGCGATCCGTTTAAGGCCATCGAACTGATTCAGGAAGAGTACAAGATGCGCGTTGCCGCCATGACGCTGGGGGCGCACGGGGCGCTGGCGCGCATCGACGGGCGGTTCGTCTACTCGCCGGCTTTCGTGGTGAACTGTGTCGATACAACCGGGGCCGGCGACGTGTTCCATGGAGCGTTTTGCTATGCTGTGTTGCAGAAGATGCCGATGCGGGACGCGCTTGAATTTTCCAACGCCATGGCGGCGTTGAACTGCACTGCGCTCGGTGCCCGCGGGCGGATTGCCTCCGTCGCGGAGGCTCGGGCGTTGATCGAGCGGGGCGACCGCCGCTCCCATCGGGATTTCGAGACGGCTGCCGGGAACGCATGATCCCGCTTCGTTCCACCGAGCGGATCTACTCGACTCCGTCGGTCACCATAACGCTGATCGCCGTCAACACTTTGGTGTTTCTCTACCAGCTTGCGCTGGGACCCTATGTGAACTTGTTTATCGTGCGCTTTGGCCTGGTGCCGGACCACCTGCATTATTCCGCGCTGTTCACGTCGATGTTTCTCCACGGCGGCTGGCTCCACTTGATCGGAAACATGTGGTTTCTATGGATCTTCGGCAAGAGCGTGGAGGATGCCATGGGTCACGAAAAGTTTCTCGCGTTTTATCTGATCTGCGGGGTGTTGGCGGCGGTGGTGCATTTGCTGTTCAATTTTTACTCGCGCGTGCCGACCATCGGCGCCAGCGGCGCCATCGCCGGCGTGATGGGCGCGTATCTGATTCAGTTCCCGCGCGCGCGCATTGTCACGCTGGTGTTCATTTTCGTCTTTATCACGACGCTGGACCTGCCGGCTGCGTATCTGCTGCTTTACTGGTTTGTGATCCAGTTCTTCAGCGGCGTGGGATCCATCGGCTATTCGCAAGTTTCGGCCGGCGGCGTGGCATGGTTTGCGCACATCGGAGGCTTCCTGGCCGGGATGGCGCTGATTAAAGTAATGGGTACGCGGCGGCGCGTCCAGCCCTGGTACGTGGAATGATCGACTTGAATCTGGACGATTCCCCCGTCCGTCCGCTGGACGTGCTGGCGATTGCGGCGCATCCCGACGATGTGGAGCAGACCTGCGGCGGGACGCTTCTCAAGATGGCGCAGATGGGGTATCGAACCGGTGTGCTGGATTTAACCGCGGGCGATATGGGGACGCGCGGCACGCCCGAAACGCGCATGACGGAATCCGAAGCGGCCGCGGTGGATTTGCAACTCGCATGGCGGGGGAACCGCCGCTTCCCGGACGCGCGGCTGGAAAATACCATCGCCATCCGCATGACGCTGGCAACCGACATCCGCCGATTGCGGCCCCGGGTGGTGATTCTGCCCTATTGGGAAGGCCGCCACCCGGACCACTATCACGCCAGCGAGATCGGCTACGAATCGTGCTTTCTCGCGGGGCTAAAGAAACTGGATCCGGAGTCGGAACCGCACCGGCCGCATAAAATTGTTTACGCATCGAGCTACGCGAACGTGCCACCCTCGTTCGTTGTGGATATCGGCGCGCAGTTTGAACATCGCATGGCCGCGTTGTTCCGGTATGAATCGCAGTACGGCGGCGACGGCGGCGCAAGCGGCGAGAGCGGCGAGAGCGAAGGACACGATCTGTTTCCGCGCCGCCAGGAGATTCATGACCGCCTGGCCGCGATTGCGCGTTTCTACGGCAACCTGATTGGCGTGAAGTATGGCGAGCCGTTCGTCGCGAAAGAAACCATGCGCGTGGACGATCTGGTTGCGCTGGGCGGCCGCAGTCTGTAGGGTGCGTTAGAGATTACGGCTCCGTTATGAGGTCCGGTCCAGCCCATGAACGTCACGGTGACAACTTCGTGGCGCCCCAAAAGCTTCCGTAGTGCGTGGTCGGGATTTTCGTCCAGCAACACCTTCACGGGTTGAGCTGCCCGCGTTGGGTGTGGGCAAATTCGATCGGACACATGATCTGAGGAACGGACAAGGAAGGAAAACCCTCGCGGAGTTCATCGATTGTTTCCCCGAGGTCGTAATTGTCGACAATGGCGTCGGGCGCTCGGGTCAAAATGGCCCGAACTTCACTCTGCGCTTGGGTTTGCGGCATGGGGCGAAAAGGGCTGTTTATAGACCATCACAACGTCGCGTTTTGGCGGATTTTATTCAAGCAGTCGATCCGCCTTGCAAGTGAGCCAGGCCGTGGTCAAGCAAGCGGCGATCGCGAAAGAGAACACGATAGGAGCCCAGAACAAGTAGACGAAACCCAGCAGTATAAACGCCACATACGCCAGCGCGAACAAGCCGGCGATGGGCCGGATACGGGAGGCATCGCTCTTGGCCCAGGTGGCCAATTGCCAGAACAAGACGGATTGCGCCAGGAAATTCACGGCGATGATCAAGCCGAAACCGATGTGGAAATCCCAATAGCTGCGGACGAACCCCATGGTCTCGGCCCGGATGGATTTCACGGCTTCGATCTGTGCCATCTGGCTAGCGTTGAGCGATCCCACCCACGGCATGCCGAGCATATGCCCGATACAGAAAAGCAATGTGATTACCGCCGCGATTCTCAAAGCTAGCGTGGTTTTCATGTTTTACTCCGGGGTCTAACCGATGGCCGGCTCAAAAGTGGAGCAGTGGTGCAAACGATAAAACCGGAAAAGTTCCCCCTTGGGCTGCTTTCAAGCACGCCCTGTGAGCGGCGCCGCAGGCCGCATCGCGGCGGCTCCCTGCTGCACCATGATCCGAATAGTACCATCCTTGTAATTTCAGAGGCCAGACGGTGGGCTGCAGGCCGCCCGGATTGCCTGGGGTTCTCGCCCAAGTCGTGGGGCCAACTCCGGTGCGGCGCGGATTGACGGGGTGTTTGCTGGTTCCTTTGGCTCTCGGGCCTTCCTGACCCTTGTCACAATCAATCCGCGCGCTTTACATAGAGAAGTGGAACGCGTCACCGCACTTATTAGAAGAGGTCTATAATAGGTTACATTTCGGTAACTTGGAGATCACTATGCGCAGAACATCAGGTATGACAATGGCCGCGGTCCTGCTTGCCGCGGCGGCGATCGCACCCGCACAACAGAAGAAGCGGGTCGCGGTTAACAATTTCGACTACGCCACCGTTCAGAGCGCGGTGGCCGCGATCTTCAACACCCATGAAGATATCGGCAAGGGTATCGCCGACATGCTGGTCGACCGGCTGGTGAACGGCGGCGCCTACAGCGTGATTGAACGCAAGGCGCTGGATAAAATCATCGCCGAACAAAATTTCTCCAATAGCGATCGCGCCGATCCGAACAGCGCGGCGAAAATCGGCCGCCTGCTCGGTGTCAACTACATCATCGTCGGCAGCATCACGCAGTTCGGGCGGGACGACAAAAACCTCGGGGTCGGCGGCGGAGGTTTCGGAGGGTACGGCGCCAAGTACGGGCTGGGCGGACTTGGTAAACACAGCGCCAAAGCCGTGGTCGAGGTGACGGCGCGTCTGGTGAATACGGATACGGGCGAAATTCTGGCTTCGGCTCACGGAAAAGGCGAGTCCAAGCGCGGCGGCGTGAGTCTGCTCGGCGGCGGCGGCGGAAATGGCGGCGGCGGTGGCGCGGGACTCAGCATGTCCAGCAGCAACTTCGGCGCCACCATTCTCGGCGAGGCCACAAACGACGCAGTTACGCAACTGGCCGCGCAACTGACGCAGGATGCCAC